>CAMWUF010000094.1 GCA_947177375.1 uncultured Ruminococcus sp. | reverse complement strand
ATTACTAATAATTTTCCTTAAAATTAATTTTAAAAAATTTTTTCAGCAAAAATGCTTGCTTTTTTTCCTGATTTATGTTATAATAAAATTGTATACAGGGGACGACACCCATAACAAAAAACAGTGTATGCGAATTTTGACAAGGAGATAATCCCTATGCAAAAAAATATTCTTGTCATGGATACCACAGGAAAACAAATTGGCTCGACTTATCCCAGACGGGCAAAGGGTTTACTAAAACATAATCGGGCAATTTTAATTGATGAATTTACAATCCAATTGAAAGGAGTTTCTTCGATGAGTTCAAAAGAAGCGTTACTAGCAGTCGTGAATGAAATGTCTGAATCACAGACAACTAGTTTGTTGACATTTTTAAATACATTTAGTGCAAGTGCAACTGAAATTAATATCCCAACAATAGAAACAGCAACAGAAAAAAAAGATGTTCGCTCTGAAATGATACAAACATTGCAAAACCAAATTGAAGTACTTGCAAAAGATAATTATGCAAGCCCAAATGCTGTTGATGTGTTAAAAGAACTAAAAGACATGTTAAACATGATTCTTCGTTCAGAAAATTAATAAAATTTAAAAAGCCGTGTTTTTTCACGGCTTTTTTTGTATGATTTTTTGTTTTCAGGATATGATAATAATAATTCAAACAGAAAGGAGTTGTTTTTTTTGAAAAAATATCCTGAAAAAAACGGCAAAGAACATTTCCCATTCTCACAGGAAAAAAATGCACAGGGAGAATTATACTGTGCCTCTGAAACAGAAATGACAGGACTAATTCCGTCAGGTCGTCCAGACGAAACAGAACGGGAAAATTATCAGCATATTTTCCCTTATTTGCCACCGTATTCAGACGAAGCACCTGCTTAATCATTATCAGCCTTTTTTATTATTTTTGTAAAAAAGGCTGATTTTTTTGAAAAAATTTGAAATCAGGGCTTGACAAATCTATTTTTTTATGTTAAAATAAACTTGCCGCATGTGTTAGGCATAAAAAAGTACAGGATTCTGTCGCCAGACACAGCGAGTTTTTAAAAAAGGCAGGTGCCAAAAGTTATGTACGCAGTAATTGAAACAGGCGGTAAGCAAGTTAGAGTACAGGAAGGCGATATTGTTTTCATTGAGAAATTGAATGTAGAAGCAGACCAGACTGTAAATTTTGACAAAATCGTTGCTGTAGGAACAGAAGACGGTTTGAAAATTGGTACACCTTATGTAGAGGGTGCAACTGTTTCTGCAAAAGTTCTGAAAAACAGCAAGGCTAAGAAAATTACCGTTTTCACTTACAAGCCTAAAAAAGGCGAAAAAAGAAAAATGGGTCATAGACAGCCTTATACACAAGTACAAATTGAAACAATCAACGCATGATTAAAGCTGTTTTTCGAAAACAAAACGGCAAAATCTGTTATTGTTCTATCAAAGGACATGCAGGTTATGCGGAGAATGGACAAGATGTTGTTTGTGCAGCAGTTTCTTCCGCAGTGCAGTTAACAGCAAATTTAATTACAGAATGTTTTCAAGAACAAGCTAATATTTCTGCTGAAAATAATGAAATTAAAATTTGTCTGAAACAGCCAAAGATTGGGAACGGAGCTGTTATATTAGAAGGCTTGTTTGTTCATCTGCAATGTATTTCGGAAGAATATCCAGATAATATTAAAATTCAAATTTCGGAGGTGTAATGAATGCTTAGAATTAGTATGCAATTTTTTGCACATAAAAAAGGTATGGGTTCTACCAAGAATGGTCGTGACTCTGAATCTAAAAGATTAGGTGTAAAACGTGCGGACGGTCAGTTTGTAACTGCTGGTAATATTATTGTTCGTCAGCGTGGCACACATATTCATCCAGGTGTTGGTGTAGGTCGTGGTTCTGATGATACTTTGTTTGCAACTGTTGATGGCAGAGTAAAATTTGAGCGTTGGGGACGTGACCGCAAACGTGTTAGCGTTTATGCCGACTAAGTTTTTTTGAAAAAATAATAAAATCCCTCGCTTTTGCGTAAAAAGCTTGGGATTTTGTTTTGAAGCGAGAGGATGAAAAGCAATGTTTGTCGATAAAGCCAAAATTAAAATCAAGGCAGGCAACGGCGGTGACGGTGCTGTATCCTTCCACAGGGAAAAATATGTTGCAGCTGGTGGACCTGATGGCGGCGATGGCGGAAATGGCGGAAATATTATTTTTCAAGTAGATGATAATTTTTCTACATTGATTGATTTTCGTTATAAAAGAAAATATATTGCACCAAACGGCGAAAACGGCGGAGCAAAACGTTGTACTGGAAAAAGTGCTACTGATTTGATAATTAAAGTTCCTCGTGGCACATTGATTAGAGAAACAGAAAGTGGACGCATTATGGCAG
Organism: uncultured Ruminococcus sp.; assembly: GCA_947177375.1. Classification (GTDB taxonomy): domain Bacteria; phylum Bacillota; class Clostridia; order Oscillospirales; family Ruminococcaceae; genus UBA3855. The sequence continues at coordinate 3,055 of CAMWUF010000094.1, read as the reverse complement.
ATATGTCCGATGATGAACCGCATGTGTTAGCAAAGGGTGGACGTGGCGGAAAAGGTAATGCGAATTTTGCGACTTCTACAAGACAGATTCCAAAATTTGCAAAGCCTGGTTTTGTGGGTGAAAGTTTTGATGTAACATTAGAATTAAAATTATTAGCTGATGTAGGATTAGTAGGCTTCCCAAATGTTGGAAAATCAACGCTGATTTCTGTTGTCAGTGCGGCAAAACCTAAAATTGCAAATTATCATTTTACAACATTGACTCCTGTGTTAGGAGTTGTTCGTTTGGACGAAGAACGTTCTTTCGTGATGGCTGATATTCCTGGATTAATTGAAGGTGCAAGTGAAGGAACTGGATTAGGGCATGAATTTCTTCGTCATGTCGAAAGATGCCGTTTGATTCTGCATGTTCTGGATGTATCAGGTTCAGAAGGACGTAATCCAGCAGAAGATTTTGAAAAAATTAATCAGGAATTGGCTAATTTCAGTGAATCGCTTGCAGAATGCCCGCAAATTGTTGTTGCAAATAAATCTGACATGGCAACACAAGAGCAAATTAATGAATTAGAGAATTTTATCAAGTCGAAAAATTTAAAATTTTATGCGATTTCAGCTGCTACTACCCAAGGCACAAAAGAATTAATGCAAATTGTCAGTGAGGAATTGTCTAAACTGCCTCCTGTAAAAATTTATGAAGCACAACCTCTGACACCTGCTGACTGGGAAGCAAAACTCTCATCAAGACAGGAATTTGAAATCGAAATAGAAGATAATATTTATTATGTTTCTGCTCCTTGGCTCGAGCCAATTCTCAGAACTGTCAATATGGAAGATTATTCTTCTTTGCAGTATTTCCAGAGAGTATTGCGTTCTAGTGGTGTGATTGACAAACTGGAAGAAATGGGCATTCAAGAGGGCGATACGGTAAATATTTTCGGCTTTGAATTTGATTATATCAGATAATGAATAATAATATTAATAATATGCTATTGTCAGAACACAAAGCAAGGCAATTTAGCCCATTGACACTTGCATTTCTTGGTGATAGTGTCTATGAGTTAATGATTCGTACAGCAATTGTGCAACAAGGCAATACTGCATCAAAAAATTTGCATAATGCAAAAATTAAGCTGGTGTGTGCTTTTTATCAAGCCCGTGTTTCTGAAAAACTTGTTTTCACAGAACAGGAACAAGCTGTTTTTCAACGTGGCAGAAATGCTGTTAGTACAATTCCGAAAAGTGCAAGTCCTGCGGACTATCGGAAAGCAACTGGATTAGAAGCTGTTTTTGGCTATCTGCATCTTTCAGGTAATGTCCAACGGCTGGAAGAATTATTTCAGCAAATCTGGGATATGCAGACAGAAATTTTAAAGGAGTGATTTTTTCATGTCAGGACATTCCAAATGGAATAATATTAAACGTAAAAAAGAAGCGACTGACGCAGTCAAAGCAAAGATTTTTACAAAAATTGGTCGTGAAATGATTGTCTGCATTAAAGAGGGTGGACCTGACCCAAATAATAATGCAAAACTTCGTGATTTAATTGCCAAGGCAAAGGCAAACAATGTTCCAAATGATAATATCGACAGATTAATTAAAAAAGCCTCTGGTGAGGGAAATAAAAATGATTATGAGTCTATGGTTTATGAAGGGTATGGACCTAATGGGGTTGCCGTTATTGTTGAGTGCCTGACGGATAATAAAAACCGTACCGCCGCAGATGTGAGACATTATTTTGATAAATTTGGTGGTAATCTTGGAACAATTGGCTGTGTGTCATTTATGTTTTCTACAAAAGGCATTGTTGTTGTCGAAAATACAGGAATTGATGAAGATACGGCAATGGAAGTTTGTTTTGAATGTGGCGGCGATGATTTAACAGTAGAAGAAGATACGATTATTATGGAATGTGATGCTGGAAATGTTCATGCTATGCGTGAAGCATTAACAGAACAAGGCTATCATGTTCTTTCAGCAGAAGCTGAAAAAATTCCATCTACGTATACGCAATTAACAGACGAAGATGCGATTAAGAAAATGCAATTATTGCTTGAACATCTTGAAGAAAATGACGATGTTCAGAATGTATATCATAATTGGGAAATCTCCCAAGATGACGAATAATTTAAAATAAATAGTCGACAGACTGATTATACAGGAGGATTTGACATCATGAAAAGTACTGGTATTTTTAGACGAATTGACTCTCTTGGCAGATTTGTTTTGCCAAAGGAATTAAGAAAAACACTTGATATTAATCAAGATGACTATTTGCAGATTTTTCTTGAAGGTGATACTATCATACTTCGCAAAAATCAGCAAAAATGTATTATTTGTGATGCGGAAGAAACTGCACAGGAAATATTATCTGAATTCCATGGCAAGAAAGTCTGCAAAAATTGCATTAGAGACTTGAAAAATATGTAACATGCAAACACCAGAGCATTAATCAAAAAATGCTCTGGTGTTTTTGAATTTATTTTATATAAACTTTTTTCATAATCTGTGGTGTGATAGGCTTATCCATTGCATTCGTCTGTACACTTGCAATTTCATCAACAACTTCTATGCCAGAAATGACTTTGCCAAATGCTGCATATTGTCCATCTAAGAATTGTGAATCTTTGTGGACAATAAAAAACTGTGAACTAGCGGAATTCGGATGATTCGCCCTCGCCATAGAGAGAACACCTCTTGTATGACTTAAATTATTTGGCACACCATTTGCCATGAATTCGCCTTTAATCGTTTCATTTGAGCCACCTGTTCCTGTACCAAGCGGACAACCGCCTTGAATCATAAAGCCAGAAATTACTCTATGAAAAATTAAGCCATCATAAAAACCAGATTTCACGAGTTTTTCAAAATTTGCACAAGAAATTGGAGCAATTTCTGGGTACAGCTCCAGTTCAATTTCTTTTCCGTTTTCCATTTCAATAACAACCATGAAAGAAACCTCCATTTTAAAAAATTTAAAAAAATTTAGATTTAGAATAGCTACCAGTAAAAATATTTTATAAATTTTCATGCCTTTTCTAAATTTCTAAATCATTACT
>CAMWUF010000093.1 GCA_947177375.1 uncultured Ruminococcus sp. | reverse complement strand
CACAAAGAAGTCTAACTTAAAAGGAGATGACGGTTATAAAACTTTTTCTGTTAGAATCAAAGAAGAAACAGTAGAAAAACTTGAAGAAATTTCTCAGCAAACCAATCGTTCCAGAAACGAGCTTATCAATCTTATGCTTGAATTTGGCATTCAGAACTGTGAAATCAAAGAATAAAAACATCCGAGACGAAAGGAATCGTCTCGGATTCTGTTTTATCAGCTAACGCACTATCATAATTGTATGATATTGTATAGCTGTCCTATTTCACAACAGAAGTGAAATATGATATGATAAAAAGTATTAAAAGTAAAGATTTAAGAGAAGCAGCAGTATCATATAAAAAAGCAGGAAATTCATATGAACAGGAAAGATATTTGGAGTATCAGCAGGTATAGTATACAGATGGGTAAAACAATAGACCTCTTGCGAAATAAAAAGAGATGTGGTATAATAAAGACATGATGAAATATGAAATAATTAAAGAATACAAAGAGGAACAGTTTCGTAGAATCACAGGAGTAAAGAGAGCAACATTTGAAAAGATGGTAGAAATACTGAAGAAAAGCTATGCAAAAAAGCACAGGAGGAGAGGAAGAAAACCGAAGCTGAGCATAGAAAATCAATTGCTGGCGGAGCTGGAATACTGGCGTGAATACCGGACATATGCACATATTGCAGCAAGCTATGGAATAGCAGAAAGCAATATTTACCGAAGTATTAAATGGATAGAAGAAACACTGATAAAAGATGGAACATTCTCACTGCCGAGAAAAAAGGAACTGCTGAAAAGTGATGCAGAATATGAAGTAATTCTGATTGATGCAACAGAAACACCAGTGGAACGCCCTCAAAAAAACAAGAAAATATTACTCCGGGAAAAAGAAAAGACATGCAATGAAAACGCAGCTTGTGGTAGATAAAAAGACAATAAAAACTATCTGTCTGAGCTTCTGCAATGGAAAAAAACACGATTTCAGGCTGTTTAAGGAATCCGGAGTGCATGCCGGAAATGATACGGAATTTGAAACTGATACAGGATATACCGGCATTACAGCAATACATCCGAACTCAGTTTTACCAAAAAAGCGCAGTAAAAACACACCTCTTACTAAAGAAGAAAAAAGAAACAACCGTCTCGTTTCCAAAAAGAGTATCTACGCAGAACATGCCATCCGGTTTGTAAAACGTTTCTGTATTCTTTCGGAACGATACCGTAATCGAAGAAAGAGATTTGCTCTCCGTTTTTCTTTGCTCGCTAGCATCTGCAATTTTGATATGTCTGTTTAATTTCGCAAGAGGTCTATTTTTCAATAATAGTTTATAAGTCATCCCCTAACTTGCACGACATGGCATAGTTACGAATCCCATCACTCACAAAAATTTATTCTCTATCCGCGATTTTATTTAAATATGTATGCATATCAATAGGAAAAGAATAAAAATATTCCTCAAATATTGCGCCAATAATTTTGTCAATTTCTAAAAAATCAAATACGTATAAAAAGTCATCCAATGCATGATTTCCAATCGAAATACCAAAAGTCAATAAAGGTCGCCATTCATCATGCCCATCAATCTCTATTAATACACTATTTTGAGAAAAATTGGGTATAACAGTAATAAAATTTTTCCAATGCGATTTCATTGAAACATGAGAAATATTTTCATTAACAGAATTTATTAATGTTTCTTTTCTATTAAAACATTCTTTAATCAAACCGCCCCAACTTATATCTGAAAGTGTCTGCTCCTCTCCCCTAGTGTTGCAGGCATATAATTTTAAATACATATCCGTTTTCCAATCATAATATCTAAAATGAACTCTTACACGCTCATTCCTCTGTTCCGCCATCTCATTCATAATATGCGCTAATTGATAGCATATTTGTTCAATCAATAACAAAAGGCTCCTAACAATTAATTCTTCCCATTGATTTTCATGCTTTTCAAATAGTTCAAGATATCTATGCCTCAAGTCTTTATTCTTTTCGTTATTCCATATAATATCGGCTAATTCTAAAAATTCTTCTCTAAAGGAATTATCTCCTTTTTCTGCGCATTCCCTTATTTTTAAAACTAATTCAAACTTACACCTATTTACAATAGATTCTGATTTTCTACTAAAATCTGCTAATACCTTTGTTGTTTCTTTGAGACTGTTTACTAAATTATCAGTTAAATAGCATACCTTTTCATTTTGTTTATAAGCTGTATGTAATTTGATATATGGCTGATTTTTATAAGACCGAATAGGGAATACAATTTTGCTCAATTCTCTATCTCTTTTATTAGTATAAATACGAAAATCCGTCTCAAAATTCATGTTCTCATCATTACTTCTTACAAATATGTCTATTGAATTCAATTCCAAATGAAAAACATAAATAGAATAACTGTGATTTTGAGTTGCTTCCAAATTTTCATCATCTGGCCATCCAAACCCTGTTGTTAATGTTGTTAATGTGTGTCTATTATTATACCAATTTACAACATCTCTATTATGTGTGTGACCACATATAAAAACATCTGCATTTAAACTATCTTTGCTTAACAAATTTATCCTTGCAAAGTCTTCTTCTTTATCCATCAACCAACTTAATGGATGATGAGCCATTATAAAAGTTAAGTCAACACCATCAGGCATATTAGCAATTTCAGCCCATTGTTTTTTGTAATTATCAGCAATTCGCTCTATTTGAAATTTACCAATTCTCAAGTGTCGTTTATCCATTTCTCCTGTACAACACCATGCACTATTAAGTAAAATAAAAGCAAATTTTTTTCCTTCAATTTCTATTAATTCTACACCAAATGTGTCACTAATACATCCTTTTCTATCAGCATCCAGATTTCCATCATATATTTTATATACTTCCTCCTGCAATCTGCTATACTCCTTAAACGGAATTTTATGGAATTCCCAACTTTCTTCAAAATATTTACCTGATAGTTCCCTTCTGTCCAACAAATTTCTTATCAACTCGTTATCTAAGGGCAATCTAATTTTATCATGATTTCCTGGCACCAAAAAAATTTTTATTACTTTATCTCTTAAAATATTATATAACTTTGTAAAGAAATCAAGTACAGCTGTTCGACATTTATAATTTCCTTTATGTACAATATCTCCTGTCACGGCAATTACAATATTTTTCAAACACCTTGTTTGATTCTGTATATCTTCTAACATCTTATTTAATGAGTACGAGCAACTTGCATACATAGAGTTAATGTGTAAATCTGATAAATGCAAAATTGTAATATCATTCATATTACTTCATTCCTCCCTATACAAAAATCAAAACGCATACAATACAATTTCCCTTCTACTGCTTCGATAGTGTCTTAAACAAAATTTATATTCTGGCACAATCTCCCATAAAAGTAATGGTATATCAATAATATCCTCTGGTTTATGATAAACTGAAATTGCCAATCGTGGTTTATAACGTGCTAAAATTTTTCTTGCTCCTTTTATCGCCTCAATCTCAGCCCCCTCTATATCCATTTTAATAAATGTTACTTTTTCATTTTCTAATGCACTATCTAAATCACATACTGGTACTTTTACTCTACCTTTATCTGAGATACTAGAACTTGTAAAATTTCCTTCGCAAAGTTTCAACTCAGTTTTTTTGCTCCATACCCCACATTCCATTAGCGTGTAGTTCTTTAACTCATGATTACTAATATGTTTTTTACATAATTCAATATTATATCTATCTACTTCAAACATAAAAATTTTATCATATTCTCCTTGACACCAATTTGCAAAAGCAACACTTGTATCCCCATCAAATGCTCCACAATCTACAAATACTTCATGTTCTCCTGGGGAGTGGGTTATTGTTTCCCAAAAATTCCCTCCAAGACTCCTCGTCTAGGGCAAAGAATTCTATTTCTTGGGAATTTGCAATATAATAAATCTTTATATATATTGAAAGCCTTATCTGCAGATGCAATTAAAACAACATAATCAAAATAGTATATTACTAATTCTTGATGAGAAATTGTGGGTATTCCAAATTCTTTTTGCATATCATTTTCACTAATGTTCACCAAAAATTGAGGATAAATTTCACATCTTTCTAACAGCCATAACGTGTAATCCAACTCGAATCCAGAACCATAAACAACAATTTTGTTCGCATCCAATAAATTACTCTCAAGAAAATCTTTTAATTCTGGCACTATGTACTTTTTATTTAGCTTTTTAATTTGTTCATATAGTTTTGTTTCATCTTGCATAATAGATGAAAGATATTTCCCCTCAAATATGATTCTCGATTCGTTATCATACAAATTATTGTATAACTTATATATATTATATAATTTCTCCGAAAATTTTCTCTCTTCACCTATTTTCATTTGTTACATCTCTCCTCATGGAATACCTATTTCTCAGCTACCATCAAATCATACAAAAATGTTCCAATGCATCTCTTATAGCCGTTTCTTTCTCTGGCGGGCATTTCGGCTGTCTGGAATTTTCCGATTTTGGCAGATTATAATTTGCCCTCTCAATAATACCACATTTTGCCTTTACCTGTGCGATATACAAACTACAGACTTTCAATCCTGTATGCTCCGACACATAATCCTTGATTTCTTCATATTTGGCTTTGCTCTCCGCAGCCGTCAAATCAAGCTCGTCCATCTGAAGCTCTACCTCGATATGTTGGTCTGAATGAAGTTTGGACAATAAACATACCGTCTCAACGTGCCTCGAAAGCCCTATATTGATGTTATTACGGCAATCATATCACTGAAATGATAGGGTGGAGTGGGAGATTTGGATATCCATTTCTGGTTATAATCATTTCGTAGTGTGGGGCTATTTTATTGTTTGACATATTTCTTATCAATTCCTAACAAGTTGCTGATAAGTTCGTACTTATATTTCGACGCCTCAATAATACTGCCGTGATCAAAATGCATATCATAAAGAGAGGATTTGAGTCTTAGCTTGAAGAACATTTTTAAGTTTTCTCGTTGTATATTGCTGAGTTTTGAAATATCCTTTTTTATTTGATCCATTCCGTGCGTATTAATATAGGCTTGCAATGCACCAGTTATTGCTACTATCATGTCAGAGATACTTATTAATCTATCATTTTTTGAATTATGGAATTCAAAGGTGCTTTTTCGTTCTGGACATAACACATCAACAAATCCATCAATATTTTCTTGAACTATGCCGCATTCATCAAAATACAATTCAGAATTTGCAAAAATCTGAATTCTTAAAGAGTAGACCTCCTCAGAAACTAATTCCTAGATTCAAAATTAATGATTCCACAGATCAAATTCAAACGCAGGAAGTGACGCATTCTGCGGTTACGATAGGGATATTTCATAATTTTAAAAACCTTGATCTTCGCATTGATGTTTTCAATGAGAATACGTTCCTGTGAGATACGGCTGTTTTCTCTTT
>CAMWUF010000092.1 GCA_947177375.1 uncultured Ruminococcus sp. | reverse complement strand
TTTTTTGTGCATTGTCAATACAAAGTAATAAAAAACCTATGAAATACTAAATTTCAGAGTTATATAATTTCAACAATTGACAATTGCTTTTTTCTATGCTATAATTGATTTTACAGAAAATAGGAAAAACGGGTGGCGAATAAATTTGAACTGGGAAAAATTTTACCAATTAGAAGAAAATAGATATTATCGCTTTGTTGCTACATTACAAGAATGTGGTTTATTTTTACTAGATGAAAATGATACTATGATTGAAACTTCTATTTTTGAAGATTTTGACATTGATGTCAGAAGCAATTTATGTAAAGACAATTTAAATTTTTTACTGGAAAATGGCTGGATTAATCAAATTATTTTTCAGAAATGCACACAACTTTATGACAAATTTTGTGCAATACAAAAAAATTTTCCTGAAATCTGGAATATAAATGCTATCAAAACAGCTCCTCAATGGCATGAAATTCTTTTACTTTCTGATGAAATTAAATCTATGCTTTATGTATAATAATCAGCTCCAAAATAGTTGACATTTTGGAGCTGATTTCATTTTATTTTTTCTTTTTTACTGGAGGGATAATTTGCCCAGTGCTACGCCCTGAAACTTGTAAACGGTTCAAAGCCCTTTGTAATTTCAAATTTGCCCGTTCTAATCTATCAGGTTCATTCTGAAAAGCTTCAATCTTTGCCATAGCGTCCTGACGGGAACGTTCTGCCCAATCAGGGTCAATTTCTTCTGCCCATTCGCCAGCCGTGACTAGCACAGACGTTTTATCATCAGAAACTTTTAAAACACCGCCAGCAATTGCTGCTTTTTTCATATTGCCATTTTCAAGCTTTACTGTCAATGCACCAGTTTTGAGAATTGCCACATAACGAATATGCCCTGCTAAAATACCAACATCACCTTCAGTAGTTCTAGCTGTCAATTGAATCACTTGGTCATCAAATAGCTTTTTATCTGGTGTGAGAATTACCAATCGGAAAGTATTCATGCTAAAAACTCTCCCTTATTCCTGAATAGTCTTTGCTTTTTCTACAGCGTCTTCAATTGTTCCGACAAATAAAAATGCAGATTCTGGTAAATCATCATGCTTGCCGTCTATAATCTCTTTAAATCCTCTAATAGTTTCTTTTAACGGCACATATTTTCCTTGCATACCTGTGAATTGTTCTGCAACAGAAAACGGCTGTGATAAGAAACGCTGTACTTTTCTAGCTCTGGTAACAATGCGTTTATCTTCTTCTGATAATTCATCCATACCCATAATTGCAATAATATCCTGCAATTCATTATATCTCTGCAAAATACTCTGCACAGCTCTAGCAGTTTCATAATGTTCATGTCCAACAACTTCAGGGTCTAAAATTCTTGATGTACTTTCCAAAGGGTCAACTGCTGGGAAAATACCTAATGACGAAATAGAACGTGATAAAACAGTTGTTGCATCCAAATGTGCAAAAGTCGTTGCTGGTGCAGGGTCTGTTAAGTCATCTGCTGGCACATAAACAGCTTGTACAGACGTAATAGAGCCTTTATTAGTCGAAGTGATACGCTCTTGCAAAGCACCCATTTCTGTGGCAAGTGTTGGCTGATACCCAACAGCTGACGGCATACGTCCTAATAAAGCAGAAACTTCAGAACCAGCTTGTGTAAATCTAAAAATATTATCAATAAATAATAATACATCTTGTCCCTCAGTGTCACGGAAATATTCTGCCATAGTCAAGCCTGACAAAGCTACACGCATTCTAGCCCCTGGGGGTTCGTTCATCTGCCCATAAACAAGCACTGTTTTATTTAAAACACCGCTTTCTGTCATTTCGTTATATAAATCATTACCTTCACGGGTTCTTTCGCCAACGCCTGTAAATACAGAAATACCGCCATGTTGTGTGGCAACATTATTAATTAACTCCTGAATTAAAACTGTCTTGCCAACACCTGCACCGCCAAATAAGCCAATTTTACCGCCTTTCAAATACGGTGCAATTAAATCAATTACTTTAATACCAGTTTCCAATACTTCATTAGAAGCAGTCTGTTCTTCATAACTTGGAGCTTCTCTATGAATTGCCCATTTTTCAGCTGTTTCAGGTGCAGGCTTTTCGTCAATTGCTTCACCTAATAAATTAAACATTCTGCCTAGAGTTTCTTTGCCAACAGGCACTTTAATTGGCGCACCTGTATCAATTGCATCCATGCCACGCACAAGCCCGTCCGTACTGCCCATTGAAATACATCTTACAACATCATCGCCGATATGTTGGGCAACTTCTATTACAAGTGTTGTGCCGTTATTATCTACAGTAATTGCATTTAATAATCTTGGGAGCTTATCTTTTGGAAAACGCACGTCTACAACTGCACCGATAATCTGCACGATTTTACCAATATTTTGCATGCTAATATCCTTTCAATTAAATTATTTTTCATGCACAAGTTTTCCAGTCATATTATCAATGCTAATTGCAATTAATTGTACATTGCTAATATGCTTTCTCATGACTTCTTGTACTTCCTGTTCAGAGGGATAATATTTTAAGCCTAAATTTTTCACTTGTTTCATTTTTAAATTCTCATCATGAATCAGCTCCGCTTTTCCCATGATAATTACACTCGTGACATAAAATGCCCAATCATCTTGTTTTTTTATGCCTTGATTCCATGTTGTAAAGCAAACTTTATCACAATTTTGAATCGCATCTAATTTATGTCCTGATTTCGCACTATGCAAATAAATTTTATTTTCCTGTTCATCATAATAAAAATTCATCGGCACAGCATATGGATAATTATTATCGCCTAATACAGCTAAAACACCACGTTTTTCAGATTTCAAAACAGCAATGCATTCTTGTTGAGAAACTTCTTGCTGATTACGTCGCATTTCCCTGAACATAAAAATTCACCTCAAAAATAATAATTATTGCTGTGCACTTGCACCGCCAACAATTTCTGTAATTTCCTGTGTAATCGCACCTTGTCTTGCACGGTTATATAACAAAGATAAATTATCAATCATTTCAGTTGCATTATCCGTTGCATTTTCCATAGCTGTTCTTCTGGAAGCCTGTTCAGATGCAAAAGACTCTACAATTGCACCATATAATAAACTAGCCACATATCTGGGAACTAATTTATCAAATACAGCCTCTGGAGAGGGTTCATATTCCACAGCACAACGTCTCGGATTTTTGACAGTTAATTCTTCTAACGGAATTACTTCCATTTTTTGAGCCACTTGCAAAATCGGCGAAACATAATTTGTAAATACAAGTTCTACACTCTGCAAAGATTCATGTCTTTGATATGTATTTAAAATTAATTCTGCCATATCCATTGCTAAATAAATATTCATATGTTCCGCAATATGATGATAGGCTTTTAAAATTTTAATATTTCTATTCTCAAAATAATCAACTGCTTTTTGTCCAATCGGCATGACAATGGGATTACCACCAGTTTGCTTAATTTCGTCAATTCTAGTCTGTGCAATACGAAATATATTTGCATTAAAACCGCCTGCTAATCCTCTGTCACCTGCAATGACAATTAATAAAACAGCTCCTTTTTCTGTCCGTTTGCGTACAAATTGCGAATTAAAATAAATATCTTCTGCTACAATTTCAGCCATTAGTTTATAAGTCGCTTCAAAAAACGGCTGTACAGATTCGGCACGTTCTTTAGCTTTTCTTAATTTAGAAGACGCCACTAATTCCATTGCTTTGGTAATTTGCATAGTACTTTCTACGCTGTGAATGCGGCGTTTAATATCTTTCAGATTTGCCATAATGAAACACTCACTTTCAGCTTAAATACTGCTGATTAAATTCTTTTAAAGCCTGACTAAGAATTTTTTCATTATCAGCTGACAAATCTTTTGTCTGAATCATATCTTGTAATAATTTAGCCTGTTGTTCCGTCAAATAATCAAATAATTTTACTTGATAATCTTTAATTTTTTCAACAGGGATTTCATTTAAATAGCCTTTGGTAACAGCATAAATAATACAAACTTGCAACTCTACAGGCAAGGGAGCATTTCTATCTTGTTTGAGAACTTCAACAATACGTTCACCCATTGCAAGGCGATTTTTTGTATCTGCATCTAAATCAGACCCAAACTGTGAAAATGCTTGTAATTCTCTATACTGTGAATAAGATAATTTCAAAGAGCCTGAAACTTTTTTCATAGCTTTAATCTGTGCGGCACTTCCCACACGAGAAACCGAAATGCCAGGGTTGACAGCAGGGCGAACACCTGCATTAAATAAATCTGTTTCCAAGAAAATTTGCCCATCTGTGATAGAAATTACATTTGTTGGAATATAAGCCGAAACGTCACCAGCTTGTGTTTCAATAATTGGTAAAGCCGTTAAAGAACCACCGCCATAATTTTCATTATAACTGCATGCACGTTCTAATAAACGGGAATGCAGATAAAATACATCTCCAGGGTAAGCCTCACGTCCTGGAGGTCTTTTTAAAAGCAAAGACAATGCACGATAGGCAACCGCATGTTTAGATAAATCATCATACACACAAAGCACATCTTTGCCTTGGTCAAGGAAATATTCACCCATTGCACAGCCTGAATATGGTGCAATATACTGCAATGGTGCTAATTCTGATGCTGTTGCAGAGACTATAATCGTATAATCCATTGCACCAGCTTTTCTGAGTGTTTCTGCAACATTGGCAACAGTAGAACGTTTCTGCCCAATTGCAACATAAATACAAATAATATCCTGTCCCTTTTGATTAATAATTGTATCTAAGGCAATTGCTGTTTTACCAGTTTGTCTGTCACCAATAATTAATTCACGTTGTCCACGTCCAATGGGAATCATAGAATCAATCGCTTTAATACCAGTTTGTAATGGCTTATGTACTGATTTTCTTGTAATTACACCAGATGCAACTTTTTCAATTGGTGCATGTTTATCTGTTTTAATTTCCCCTGCACCATCAATTGGCTGACCTAATGCATTGACAACACGTCCGAGCAAAGCTTCTCCAACAGGAACAGACATAATTTCTCCTGTTCGTTTCACAGTAGAACCTTCTTTAATATTTTCATCTGAACCAAGCAAAACTGCACCAACGCTATCTTGTTCTAAATTCAATGCCATGCCATAAGTACCATCTTCAAATTGAATTAATTCACCAGACATGCATTTTTCAAGCCCATGAATATTTGCAATCCCATCACCAACGGTAATTACAGTACCAACATCAGACAGACTAATTTGAGCATGATAATTTTTAATCTGTTGTTTAATAATACTAGATATTTCATCAGGTCTTAAATTCATGCCGACACCTCACTTTATATAAAATTAAATTTAACTATTTTCCTTAAACTGTTGCATACGATTCCGAATAGAATTATCTATTTTCGTATCACCATATTGAATTACCATGCCACCAATCAAAGAATTATCTAAAATTTCATGCAATAAAAT
>CAMWUF010000091.1 GCA_947177375.1 uncultured Ruminococcus sp. | reverse complement strand
AGAAATAATTGGTAAAAAATAAAAAAATTAGCAAAATAATTAGTAAAAAATGGTAATTTAAAAATTGAAAATTATATTAAATATCATATATTAAATATAAAATTTAATATTTTAAAAATACTGAAAAATTTATCATAATATATTTTTATTGCCAGAAAATCAGGGCATTTAGTTAAAAAAGCATGAAAATTTTTTCCTGAAGATATTTAAAAAGCGATTGAAATTAGTCAGACTGGAGAAAAATAAATTTATCAGAAACAGGAAAAAAATTTCTCCCAGAAGATAATAAGTCAGTTAAGAAAATTGCAAATATTTTTCCCAGAAGATAATAAGTCAGCTGAAAAATGATAGAACATGTTTGATTTGGTTGAGAACACAGAGCTGAAAAAAATTTGAAAAAACCCCTTGACAGAATACGATAAATCGGCTATAATAAGATAGTATGAAAATACATTGAAAGTATTAGATGCAAAAATTGGTTATGTTGTACTGGTAACTATCAGAACACGTGGCAATTCAGAGAGGAGGCGTTTTACATGAAAAGAACTTATCAGCCTAAGAAGTTGCACAGAAAAAAAGAGCATGGCTTCATGAAAAGAATGTCCGACAGAAACGGCAGAAAGGTTTTAGCTCGTAGGAGAGCAAAGGGCAGAAAAAGACTTTCCCATTGACGAGTCAGACCACAAATCATGATTTGTGGTCTTTTTGTTTTACTCGCAGACGGAGGTAGCATTTGTATGTTATATACAGAAATATTAAAGCAAAATAAAGATTTTCAGATTTGCTATCATAAAGGCAAATGTGTTGTTTCACAGAATGTAATTATTTATGCAAAACAAAATCGTTTGTCATGTAATCGTCTTGGTATTACAACTGGTAAAAAAGTTGGCAATGCTGTTTGCCGTAGCAGAGCAAGAAGAATTATCCGACAGGCATGGCGGGAACAGGAAATTTATGCACCTGTCGGAATGGATATTGTGATTGTTGCAAGAACACATATTACAGAAATTAATTCTTGTGTGTTAAGCCGTTGGCTGTCTAAATATGGTATTCCTGCTTTGCATCAGATTTATGCGGGAACATATCAGCAATTCCCCAGAAAATCGGGAAAATAATATTAATTAAAATTAATCATAAAGGACAAGCTGTTATGAAATATATCCTGTTGCTGATGATAAAATGTTATAGAAAATGCATCTCTCCATTGTTTCCTCCATGTTGTCGGTATTATCCGACTTGTTCAAAATATGCAGTCACTGCAATTGAACGGTTTGGCATGGGAAAAGGACTTGCATTAGCAATATTTAGAATATTACGCTGTCACCCATGGGTAAAAGGTGGGATTGATGAAGTTCCAGTATCCTGTACATGGAAACAAGTCATATATCCAGCATCATCACAGCAGAAACATAAATAATTTTTTTGAGTTGGAACATGAAGAATTGAGGTGCTGAACTTTTGAATTTTATAACAAATCTGATTGCTTCGCTATTAGGACCGCTTATGAAATGGATTTATCATTTAGTAAGTAACTATGGCATTGCAATTATTCTGTTTACATTTGTAACGAAAATGATATTATTTCCAATTTCTTACAAACAGCAGAAAAGCTCTGCAAGAATGCAGTTATTAAATCCGAAACTGAAAAAATTACAGGAACGCTATAAAAATGAACCTGAAAAACTCCAGATGGAACAAATGCAATTATATCAGGACGAAAATATTAATCCCTATTCTTCCTGTTTAACATCATTTATCCCATTGCTTTTATTATGGGGTGTGCTTGCTGTTGTCTATAAGCCTATGACTTATATTTTAAATTATGATAATCAAATCATAGAAGAAGCAAAAGCAATTGTGATTTCCATTGATGAAGACCCTAGCAATGCAGAACAAGTATTGCAGAAAAATAGTATGCGTCAGGAATTAGTTATCATGGAAAAAATGTTGCAAAATCCTGAGGCATTTCAAGCAGTTGTAGAAAATGGTGAGATTAGCTTTATAGAAAATGATACAGAACAAAAACAGGCAATTACATCTATTAATGCTGATTTTGTTCCAGAAGTTACACAATTTGCAAGAACATTTACATTAGGAAAAGCGAATTTAAGCGAAACCCCTAGCACAAAAATTTCTGAAAATTCCAATTTCTTTCTGTTCCTGATACCAATTTTATCTGGATTAATGCAATTATTATTTACAATTTATACGCAAAGAATGCAAAAAAAACGTAATCCAGATATGCCAAGTATGGGCGGTATGAATGCAATGCTTTATATCATGCCATTATTTTCTGTTTGGTTAGCATTTACTGTGCCAGCGGGTGTCGGTTTTTATTGGCTGTGTTCATCTGTATTTTCATTTTTACAGAGTGTGATATTATTTGCATGGTTCAATGAAGAACGCATAGAAAAAATTGGTGAAGCAGAACGCCAGAAAGCGAAGAAATCCAAACGCCGTCCTTCTATGATGCAGAAACTCATGGAACAACAGGAAGAATTAATGAAACAACAGCAACAAGGCAATTCTGATACAGCATCTAACAGAGTACGATATTCTGACAGTTTGCATGAAGAAGCAAGATTATCACGTTCTGAAATAAAAGAATATAATACAGCCGTAATCCGTGAGGCAAGAAAACGCATGGCTGAAAAATATGGTGATACAAGTACAAATTCTGCTGCAACAGGACAAGACGAAAAGAACTCCAAGAAGAAAAAATAAAGATAATCAGGAGTTGTTATAAAATAGTTAATAAAAGCATTGACAGAAGTGTATATATAAGAGTGCAAAAATATACGCATAAGGAGATGAAAAAATTGCTAAAAAGTTATAAAACAGAAATTGCTCCAACCCTGAAACAAAAAGAAATGATTAACAGGGCAATTGGGGTATGCAGATTTGTCTATAATTTTTATTTAGCACATAGTAAAGAAATCTATGAAACAGAACAAAGATTTGTTTCGGGTTATGAATTTTCTATCTGGCTGAATCGAGAATTTATCCCTCAAAATCCCGAATTTTCATGGATAAAGGAAGTCAGCAGTAAATCTGTCAAGCAAAGTATCATGAACGCACAAAGAGCGTTTCAAAATTTTTTCCGTCACAAAGCAGGATTTCCAAATTACAAGAAAAAATGGATTTCAGATATAAAAATGTATTTTGTGAGAACAGATGCAAAAACAATTATTCCGTGTGAAAGACATCGAATTAAAATTCCAACATTGGGTTGGATAAGAGTAAAAGAAAAAGGCTATATTCCAACAAATGCAAAAACGCATAGCATAAGAAGTGGTACTGTTTCCAGGAAAGCAGGAAGATATTATGTTTCTGTTCTGGTGGAAGAAGCAGAATCACAAAAGCCTGTTTTGCATGATTGGGGAATTGGCATTGACTTAGGAATAAAAGACTTTGCAGTTTGTTCAGATGGCAGAAGTTTTAAAAATAGGAACAAATCTGTCTGTATCAGGAAACTTGAAAAAAGTTTGAAACGACAGATGAGAAAACTTTCAAGGAAATATGAAAGTTTGAAAAAATTATTCAATAAATCAAATAATTTGAAAGGAGAGGCTACTCGACAAAATATCCAAAAGCAAAAGCTGAAAGTACAAAGACTTCATCACAGACTTGATTGTATCAGAACCGATTACATCAATCAAGTGATTTCTAGACTGGTGAAAACCAAGCCAGCGTGGATTACTTTAGAAGATTTGAATATTAGTGGAATGATGAAGAACAGACATCTTGCAAAAGCAATTGCACAGCAGAAATTTTTTGCATTCAGAACAAAACTGCAAGCAAAATGCAAAGCATATGGCATAGAATTACGATTTGTTGACAGATTTTACCCGTCAAGCAAAACTTGCCATAACTGTGGTTGTATGAAGTCAGATTTAAAATTATCAGACAGAATCTATATTTGTTCTGCATGTGGATATACAGCGAATAGAGATTTTAACGCAAGCTTAAATTTACGAGATTGTCAAACTTATCAAATCGCATAAATCAGCATTGATAAGTAGGTACCGTAGGCTATATGGGAATTTACGCCTGTGGACTGTACAAGAACTTGTGAGTAGATTTTGACTTGTCAGAATCAAAAGCATACAGGTGGAAGCAGGAATTTTCTCAATATGGGTATATTTATTTTGAGTAGCAGGTTATAGCGATTATGACACAAATTTTTACAGCAAGAACTGTTGAAGATGCAAAAGCATTAGCATCACGTACATTTGGTGCAGATGAAGAAGAGATACAGTTTGAAATTTTGGAAGAACCTAAGAAAGGCTTATTTTTTGGACGGTTAAAAGGTGAAGCGAAAATTCGTGCAACTTATGTTGCAGTTGAACCAGTTATTTCTATGGAACAAGAAGAATTTTCCCCAGGGGTTGAAAATATTGTTGAAAATCCAGTGGAAGAACCTGTCATAAATGCAGAGTTAGAAGAATTTTCAACAGAGGTTGAAAAGTCTGTTGAAATCCCAGAAGAAGAACCTATCATAAATATAGAGCCAGAAGAAATTTCAACAGAGGTTGAAAATGATGTTGAAATTCTGGAAGAAGAACCTGTCATAAATACAGAATCAGAGGAAATTTCAACAGAGGTTGAAAAGCCTGTTGAAATCCCAGAAGAAGAACCTGTCATAAATACAGAACCAGAAGAAATTTCAACAGAAGTTGAAAATGATGTTGAAATTCCAGTGCAAGAGCTGGCAGAATACAAAAAGTCAGCTCCAGTTTTGTCAGATACAGAATTAATTACAGGAGAACCGTCTGAGCAAGCACTCCAGAAAATTGAACGGGCGAAAACTTATCTGCAAGGAATTCTGAATACTATGGGTATACAGGCAGAATTAAAAGTCAATGCAGGCGGTGAAAGTGCTTTAATTGATATTCAGGCAGGAAAAAATGGTGCTGTCATTGGCAAGCATGGTGATACACTAGATGCATTGCAATATTTAACATTTATGATTGCTAATCATGGTGACAAAGAATATTATAGAATTATTCTTAACAGTGCAAATTATCGTGAACGCCGTAGAAAAACTTTAGAAGAACTTGCAACAAAAATTGCAAAAAATGTGCTTCGGACAGGTCGTCAGACAACATTGGAGCCAATGAATCCGTATGAAAGAAGAATTATTCATTCTGTGATTGCAGAAATTGACGGTGTTACGTCCAAAAGCACGGGAGAAGAACCCTATCGTAAAGTGATTATTTCGTCTGAAAATCCGTCTGTTAGAACGCAAAAAAATTATCGTGACCGTGGTCGCAGAAATAGTAATCGCCGTCATAATAAGAAACATGGTGATAATTATCGCAAGAAAAATCAGGAAATTACACCATCAAGGATTTCTATGGATTCCATGAAAACAAGTTTTGAAAAAGACTATAAGCGACCAAGACCAGAAGATGAATTAAATGCTGGCTTATATGGAAAAATTGAATTTTAATGATAAATTTAGTAG
>CAMWUF010000090.1 GCA_947177375.1 uncultured Ruminococcus sp. | reverse complement strand
TGACAAATAGCAAAAAATTCAGTATGATATAATAAAGGGCTTTTTTTATTAAAATTAAGTGAAAAAATCAGGAGGTTTTTTTATGCAAAAAATTCATGTACCTGTTAAAAATGCTTATGATGTTATCATAGAACGAGGCATTTTGCAGAAATGCGGAACATTTATTCAGGAGTTGGAGCTGACAAATGCAAAACATTTTGTAATTATTACAGATGATAATGTAGATAAGTTTTATGCAGATATTGTATTAAAATCATTACAAGACAATGGGTTTCAAGCTGAAAAATTTGTATTTCCGCATGGAGAGGCTTCTAAAAATGCAGAAATATTATTAAAAATTTATGCATTCTTGTGTGAACATGAAGTGACCAGAGGAGATTGTTTAATTGCATTAGGCGGTGGCGTTGTCGGAGATATTACAGGCTTTGCAGCTGCAACGTTTTTAAGAGGATTGCCATATATTCAAATTCCAACTTCGTTATTAGCACAAGTAGATTCTTCTGTAGGAGGAAAAACAGCAATTGACTTGCCAGAGGGTAAAAATTTAGTAGGTGCTTTTAAACAGCCGTTAGCTGTATTCTGTGATTTAGATACATTGCAGACTTTACCAGAAGAATTTTTAATTGACGGCATGGGCGAAGTGATTAAATATGGTATGATTGCAGATGCAGAATTATTTGAAAATTTATGCCAATATGATTTGCAGAGTATTAAAAATCATTTTGATGAAATAATTCCAGCATGTATTAAAATTAAACGTGATGTTGTCGCCGAAGATGAATTAGATACAGGCTTGCGAATGATTTTAAATTTTGGGCATACATTGGGACATGCAATAGAAGCTTATTATCATTATGAAACTTATACACATGGCTGTGCGGTTGCAGTGGGTATGTGTTTGATGACAAAATATTGTGGTAGTCCAGAAGATTATAAAAAATTAAAATCCTGTGTAGAGCGTTACGGCTTGCCGACAGAAGTACCAGCATCTATTCATGAATTAATTGCTTTGTGTGGCAATGATAAAAAGCGTTCTGGTAGTGATTTGCGTTATATTGTATGTTCGCCAATTGGAACGGCAAATATTAAGCTTGATTCTGTGAGTGAATTCCAGAAACATTTTGAAAGGGTAATATAATATTATGAATATAGAAATTCAGCCTGGCAAATTAGTTGGTACAGTAAAAATACCATCTTCCAAAAGCATGGCACACAGAATGCTGATTTGTGCGGCGTTGAGCAAGGGTATTTCCCAGATAGAGGGAATTAATTTTTCAAAAGATATTCATGCGACAATTTCTGTTATGGAAGCATTAGGGGCAAAATTTGAAAAACAGGAACATAGTGTTACTGTTACAGGCATTCGGGAAATTCCTGCAACAGCTTTGGCAGATTGCTGTGAGAGTGGCTCAACGCTAAGATTTTTAATACCAGTAGCCGCCGCATTGGGTGTAGAAACAACTTTTACAGGGCAGGGCAGATTGCCTGAAAGACCAGTTACGCCTTATGTGAGGGAGCTGTCAAAGAAAAATATTAATTTTTTAGATTATCAGAATACAATGCCTTTTACGATAAATGGCAGATTAGAACACGGAAAATTTGAACTGGAGGGAAATATTTCTTCACAGTTTATTTCAGGCTTATTATTTGCATTGCCATTACTAAGAGAAGATTCTGAAATTATATTAACTTCTCCATTAGAATCAAAGCCTTATGCTGACATGACAATTGATTGTATGCAACAGTTTGGTGTTTGTGTGAAAGAACAGGAAAATAGCTATCATGTATTCGGCACACAGCATTATCATGCAAAAAATTTGCAAGTAGAGGGCGATTTTTCACAGGCAGCATTTTTCTATGTTGCAAATGCTATCGGCAATCAGGTTGTATTGCAGAATATTCCTGAAAATTCCAAGCAAGGCGATAGAAAAATTATTGAAATTATTGAACAGATGTGTTATCATAAAAATGCAGAACAAGATATATTCAGAATTGATGCAAAAGATATTCCAGATTTAGTGCCAATTCTGGCAGTTTTGGCAACATTTGCGGACAAGCCAACAAGAATTTTTGGAGCAGAGCGTTTGCGTATTAAAGAAAGTGACCGTTTGGAAACAACGGCAAATATGCTGAATGCTTTGGGAGGTAATATAAAAATTCTGCCTGACGGACTGGAAATTCAGCCAGTAGAAAATTTACATGGTGGCGTAGTTGATAGTGCTGGTGACCATAGAATTGCTATGTGTGGGGCGATTGCCGCAACAAGAGCAACAGAAACAGTGACAATTCTAGGGGCAGAATGCGTTGATAAATCTTATCCTACTTTTTTTGAGGATTATATAAAATTAAGGAGGAGTTTATAAATGGCTTCTATTTGGAACAATCATATTGGAATTTCTATTTTTGGTGAGGCAAAAGGGCCTGCAATTGGCATTGCAATTGATAATTTGCCAGCAGGTGAATATCTTGACACACAAAAATTACATCAGTTTCTGACAAGATATAGCATGAAACAAAATCCTTATCAAGAATTACATCAAGTGATGTCAGGCATTCTAAACGAACGTACAACGGGTTCGCCTTTGTGTGCGTTTATTCAGAATACAGAACAGCCTGTACAGGAAGTTTCACAGATTAATCGTCTGCCCCGCCCAGGACATGCAGATTATACTGGAACATTGAGATATCATGGCTTTAATGACATTCGTGATGGAGGACATGTTTCCACTGCTATGATGGCACCGTTTTGTTTTGCAGGAGCTGTCTGTGGGCAAATTCTGGAACGCCGTGGCATTTATACAGGAGCGCATATTCAGGAAATTCATGGTATTCAGGATAAGCATTTTAATCATACAACTGTTACAAAAGATGATATTCTTGCTGTGCGTTATAAAAAATTTCCTGTGATAAAAAATGCACAAGGTAAAAAAATGCAGGAAGATATCCAAGCAGCTTTTGAAGGCGGGGAAACATTAGGCGGTGCAATTGAATGTGTTGCTGTGAATGTTCCTGCTGGAATTGGTTCGCCTGTATTTAATGGACTTGAAAATACAATTGCACAGTTATTATTTGCCTTGCCAGATATTCGAGGGCTTTCGTTTGGTGCTGGATTTCAAGTAACTGAAATGACTGGCAGTCAAAGCAATGATAATTTTTATGTTGATGAACATGGACATGTGAAAACATATTCTAACAATCATGGTGGTATTTTAGGCGGTATTTCTTCTGGTATGCCAATTGTTTTGCATGTGGCATTTAAACCTTCTGCAACAGTTGGAAAAATACAGAAAACTGTAAATTTATCCAGTATGGAACAGGAAGAAATTCAGGCAGAGTCTTATCTGGAAGCTTGTTTATTGCCAAAGCTTGTGCCTTGTGTAGAATCTGCTGTAAATATTGCATTACTTTCACATATGTTAGATTATCCGCATTTTTGTTAAATTTCAGAAGGAAGGGATATTAAAAAATGCGTGACGAGAATTTACAAAAAATTTCTGGTTTAGCAGACCGTACCGTTGCAGATACAACAACTGCAAATATTTTGCTTTGTTATACGCTGTCACAGATTGCAGAGCCAGTAAATGACGAATTATTATATGACATTGCCGTCACAAGTGGAATTATTAATTATTTTTCATTTCAGGAAGCAATTCAAAATATGGAAGAAACAGGAGCTGTTGACTGTGAATCACAGGAAAACGGCGAAAAAATATATATTCTTACTGAAAAAGGAAAAAATTCTGCACAGCGTTTAAAACATTTAGCAGGGAAATCTTACCGTGAGCGTATTATTAAAACAGCAAAAGTCGCTGTAAAACGTCATAAAAATGAAGAACAAGTGAAAATTTCATATGAAACGATTCAACAGGGGTGTCACTTGCATGTGAAAATGCTTGACCATCAATTGACTTTATTAGAATTAACACTATTTACACCTGATGAATATCAGGCAAAATTATTAGGTGAAAAAATTTTAAGCAATCCGTCAGCATTATATCATGATGTATTACAAGCAGTCATGCCAAAAGAAGAAAATTAATTTATTATCTACAAAAAAAGCCTTTCCCTTTCGGGAAAGACTTTTTATTTTTTGTGCTTAAAATAAGCTTTTATTAAACTTATTTTCTATCGTTGTTACCATCAGCTGCACCAATTGCCTTAGTGTATTTTGGCAGTGGTTCACTCAAAATTCTGTACCAGTCAGGATTGTTATTCGCACCCTCCATAGCAGAATAAATTAAGTCAAAAGTAGCATCTTTTGCATCAACATAGCATATGTCAGTGTTAAGCGAATTCGTTTTACCATGGTCTTCGGATTCATCTGTTACATCACTTAAGAAGAATACAAAGTTTTCAAGTATTCCGAGTTCTTCTTCAGACAATGCATTAATTTTATCACTCTCTACTGTGCGGATATTCGGATTTTTATTAGCACCCTCATCAGCAGAATAAATCAGCATTGCAGTAGCATCTTTTGCGTCAACTGTACCATCCAGGTTTGTATCACCTTTCACGCCGATGTAAGCCTCACCTGTTACGATAGGACTACCATCATACAGTTCATCTAAGTCAGTAATATCAACTTCCTCAATTTCTTTTGTTTCTGTATTATATCTCTCAAAAGTTGTCGTAATTGTGAATGGAATCTGCTCTTTGAAGAATGCAATACCTTTTTCGCCTGTCAAATTTGGTGCAATCTCATTTTCATAAACAGCCTTTGGACTTTCCCAAGCTTCGTCTTTAATCTTGAATTCAATCTTGTCTAAGTCTGCAACAGTCCATTCGCCATATTCACCATTGCTCAGAACAGGACGGCATCTCAAAGTACCAATAGAAATCAAATCAGTTTTCAGTAAATCATCATCAATGAATTTTCTATGGTCATGTGAGAAGTAGAATTTGGATTTTCCTTCAATATCATACTGATATTCTTGTGTGTCAACATTGATACCATCATCAAGAACTGTGATAGAACCATTTTCTTCTTCAATGTCAAATATGTCATAGTTTCTGTTATGAGCTTCTGCATCTCCATCAAATTCTATAGAGTAAACATCAGGTGTAACACCTTCTGGAATGTCAAATGACAGATACAGCAGAGTAGCATTATTATAACCTACAGAATCACCTTCTGAATTATTACCAGCGATAGTAAGGTCATTTGCCATGATAGTAAATTCAGAATAAGCTTCACCAGCTGCTAAGCCGTCTTTATTGAATACAGGACCATCAGCAACTTTCAGTTTGAATTCAAATAAATTATAAGTCAATGCTTCATCAAACGGAGCAGAAACAGTAATTGGAACTTTTACATTGGATTGACCAGCGTGTGCAACAACTTTACCAATTGTCCATGTAACAGTATATTCTGTTCCTGGTTTTACTCCATCAGTTGTTGTTTCAGTATCTGGAGGTGTGATAATCTCGCCGCCTGTTGTTGTCGTTTCAGGAGGAGTTGTTGTTGTGTCAGGAGGAG
>CAMWUF010000089.1 GCA_947177375.1 uncultured Ruminococcus sp. | reverse complement strand
TTAGGTCATAGTGCAAGAGATACATTGGAAATGCTTTATCAAAAAAATATTGCATTAACGCAAAAACCTTTTGCTATGGGTGTTAGAATTGAGCATTTGCAAGAAGATATTAATAAAATTTTATATGGCAAATTCTGGAATCATCCTGCCTTGGGTTCAGCAGATTATAAATTAGCTGTGCATTTAAAAAATGGCAGAAGTTTATACACGTTCTGTATGTGTCCAGGGGGAGAAGTTGTTCCAGCTTCTTCTGAAACAGGTTGTCTTTCGATTAACGGCATGAGTAATTTTGCCCGTGATGGTAAAAATGCAAATAGTGCATTACTAGTGGGAATTACTCCAGAAGATTTCGGGAGCAATCACCCATTGGCAGGCATGTTTTTACAGAGAAAACTTGAAAAAAAAGCATTTGAAGTTGCAGGGGCAAATTATTCTGCACCTGTTATTTGTGTAGGAGATTTTTTAAAGAAAAGAAATTCTAAAGCTTTTGGACGTGTCAAGCCTAGTTATATGCCAAATACGGCTTTTATATCACCTGATAGTTATTTGCCTGCTTTTATGTGTGACACGCTAAGACAAGGAATCAGAGAAATGGACAAGCGTTTGCATGGTTTTGCAGACAAAGATGCCGTTTTAACTGGTATAGAATCCAGAAGTTCTTCCCCTGTGCGAATGCTTCGTGACGAAAATTTTTGTAGTTTGGGTATTTCTGGTTTTTATCCTTGTGGAGAGGGTGCAGGCTACGCTGGTGGAATTACTTCGGCTTGTGTAGACGGCATGAAATGTGCAGAGGCTTTAATCAAGCAATTAGAATCAGAAAGGAGC
This sequence comes from uncultured Ruminococcus sp., assembly GCA_947177375.1. GTDB lineage: Bacteria > Bacillota > Clostridia > Oscillospirales > Ruminococcaceae > UBA3855. Next base: position 4,733 of record CAMWUF010000089.1, on the reverse strand, counting down.
TGAAAATCATGCCTGAATTAACGGATATTAATTATATTAAGCAAATTATGAGCAAGCATGGATTTCATGTTTCTAAAGCTTTAGGGCAGAATTTTTTAATTAATCCGACAGTATGTCCTAAAATTGCAGAATTAGGTAATGCCAAAAAAAATTTTGGCATTTTAGAAATTGGCACAGGTGTTGGCGTTTTGACAGCAGAACTTGCAAAACGTGCTGAAAAAGTCGTTGCGATTGAATTAGATAATAAATTATTTCCAATTCTGGAAGAAACACTTGTAGATTTTAATAATATTAAAATTATTCATGGCGATGCCATGAAAATTGATTTGAAAAAAATAATTTCTGAAGAATTTGAGAATTTGCAAGTTGCCGTTTGTGCCAATTTGCCATATTATATTACTTCGCCTTTAATTATGCGGTTGCTGGAAGAAAAATTACCAATAAAAACGATTACAATTATGGTACAGCAAGAAGCTGGACAAAGACTTTGTTCACCTGTTGGCAGTCGGGAATCTGGAGCTGTCACAGTGGCAGTAGCCTACTATGGACAAGCAAAAAAATTATTTGATGTCACAAGAGGGAGTTTTTTGCCTGCACCAAATGTAGATTCTATGGTAATTCAAATTGAATTATATCCAGAACAGCATTGGCATGTGCAAGATGAAAATTTATTTTTTAAAATCATAAAAACAGGCTTTTCACAGCGTAGAAAACAATTATGTAGTGTGCTTGCAAATTATTTTCATATGCCAAAAGCAGATATGTTATCTGTTTTTGAACAAGCGAATATTTTATCTAATATTAGAATAGAAGCTTTGAAAATGCCTGAACTTGTAAATTTAAGCAATATTCTGACAGAAAATTTAAAAAAATAAAACGCACGTCTTTTTAGCAAAATATGCTCAAAAGTTCGTACGATGATTTGCTATCAGCATGCTTATGTACCCGAATGTCACAGTGGGACATTCGGTAGTACTGCATTATTTACAGCACCCATTTTCCATATTATCACAGCATTCAAAATTATTGTCAATATAGTGAGCAATAAAACGTGCCTTAAAATTCCGCTCATTGCAGATGGAGCATGTTGCACCTGAAACATCCAGACTCTCTGGCAGAACAAATTTAATGCCCCGAACAATTACATCTCTGCATGTTTCATTGGTATGAGCAGGAACAACCATTGTTTTTAGACCTCGCTTGTGTTCAATTCCTTCACAGTCTACTTCAGTGAGAATTGCCGCCAATGCTACTCGTTTGTTAGGGCATACATTTCTTACTGTGATATCCAGTTTTGCAATACGCCCAAGCGAATCCATATCCAGTTTGCCTGCATCAAGTTCTACTGTGTCCTCACAACCGTCAACAGAAAGCTCCACAGGCTCTGGGCATGTTTCAGGATTGACAACAACATCACAGTCAACTTCTAGCTTTGGAGAGGGAAAAGTAACAGTGTTGCCTTCTGTATCACTGTAGCTAATAGATTCGTTTACCTCAACAGTGCCAGAGCAGGAACCAACATGCTTGACTGTGAACTCCAGTTCAGCTCCTTCGCTTTGGCTTACACCTAGTTCATCAATCTTCCATTGTACTGAAGTTGCATCTATCAGACTTGCAGTACCCTTTGATGGCATTGACACAGCAGTAATTCTGAAACAAGGGGATATTCTGTCAGTGAGTACAATATTTGTAGCTCCTGGTTTGGAAATATTACGAGCCAGTTCAGCAAAAATTTCTTCCAGTTCCGCAGCATCTGGCGTAATTGCCACATAAGAAGAAGCAGGCTTTGATGCCCAATCTTCCAGTGTATCTACATCAATTCCGTCATTACCAGACAGACCAATGCAGTAAATAATTGTTCCTGCTGTTCTGGCAGCAGCTGCAACAGGACTGGGGTCAGCTCCTGTAGTAGTCTTGCCGTCAGTAAACATCACCATTACTTTTGCATTGGATGATGGTGGTGTCAGTAGTTCAGAAGCTTTGGTAAATGCATCTGCATGGTTTGTATCACCATCAGCAGTCAAAGCATCTACTGCTGATTTCAGGTCACTAACAGAAGTAATGAGCTGTGTGTCTTGTGTGGCAGTGTCGGCAAAGCTGACAACTGCAATGCGACTGCCAGAGCCAATCTGTCCATTCATGCCACCAGTTGCTTCAGCAATAATATCAATAAAGGCTTTGGCACCAATCTTCAAGTTAGCAAGAGCGTTTCCAGCCATGCTTCCAGAGCGGTCAAGAATCAGCACAATATCAGTGGGATTCGTTTCGATATCAGGAGCTGCCGTCAAAGACAGTTTCACTTGAAAAGAATCCTTGCAGTTAATACGCATTGTGCTAAGTTCTTTATTTGAATTAGTAATGCCCATTCAATCAATTCCTTTCTGAGCCTTGTTTTGTAGGCTCAATATATCATATGCTGATTGGAATCTGAATGATACAACAAGTGAAAAATATAAATATGCTTTAGTTAATTTTCTAAAGGCAAATTTTCGCATAGTGTAATCACTAAAACATCATCGGATGAAGAAGTTTTAATAAAATAATCTGTTGTTTCAACAGGTCTATATTGCCCATCATCGCCAAGCTGTCTCGTAATAAGTCTAATTTTAGATTCGCCATTCGCATAAGCTTTTAATAAATTTTTTCTATTAAATGTCTGAGCAAAAATTTGTTGGTCATCAGGGTGCATAGAACTTGCACCATGAATAATTAATTCTTCAAAAATGCCTGTGGAAGGACAAGACGTTGCTGTGAAGTCTTCGTAAGCCATCATGTAATAACTATTTCTAGTTAAATTAGAAAAAATCACAAGAGGATATTTTTGGAAAAGCACACGCATTAGCAAATTCATTGCACTTGCTGGTGTTTGCATGTTTAAAATATCTTCTGTATTTTCAACAGATTGAGAATTTTTGCAAATCGCAAGATAATCTGATTTTGACATAGGCTTTGCGAATAAATAGCCCTGAATTTTTTTGCAATCACAAGTGCGTAAAAATTGGAGTTGTTCTTTTGTTTCAACACCTTCTGCAATCGTTATCATATGTAATCTATTGGCAAAATAAAAAATGCTTTCTAATACAACTCGTTCTTTTTCGTTTTCGCAATTATGACTTAGTAAAGACTTGTCAATTTTTAAAATATCAGCTGGCATATCCTTGACAAACTGGAGCGAAGAAAGACCACTGCCAAAATCATCAATTGCAATCGTAAATCCCGCATTTCTAACAGAATTCAGCCAATTTAAAATTTTAGCTTCTTCGTTTACCATAGCAGACTCTGTAATTTCTACTTCCAGCAATGCATGCGGAATCGCATATTTATCTGCAATTGCACATAATTTTTCTGTAAAATCTGATTCTTGAATATGATATCTGGAAAAATTAATTGCAATTGGGAATTGCTTTTCATGATTTTGTTTTTGCGTAGCAAGCATTTGGCAAACTTGTTCTGTCATGTACCAATCAATTTCTGTTACATAGCCTTTTGTTTCAGCATCTGGAATAAACTTATCTGGCGGAATGATTTTATTATCTGATGTTATCCATCTTACAAGTGCTTCTGCACTGACAATTTTTCCTGATATTGCGTCATACTGAGGTTGATAAAAAGCCTGTAATTCTCCTGTTTCCATTGCTTTTAAAATATTTTGTTTCATGTAATTTCAACTCCTCATGAATATATAACAAAAAGCCTGTATTGCTACAGGCTTTTTCCAAGCTGATGACCGGATTTGAACCGGTGACCTACGCCTTACCAAGGCGTTGCGCTACCAACTGTGCCACATCAGCAATTCGCATTCACGAACCTTGTATATTATAGCATATTTTTAAAAATTTGTCAAGTGTTTTTTCAAAAATTTTTTCAGAGCAGAATGCTATATTCTGCCCCGAATTAAAAAATTTACACTAAACGATTGCCATTTTTATCATCAAAATGATTTACTAGAATTAAAACTAAATCTATAATCGTTCCAATCCCAAAAAATCCACCTGTAAATAAATATAACAATCCTGTACCGATTTTTCCAGTATAAAATCTATGCAGTCCGCTAAGCCCAATAAAGCCTAATAAACATAGTAAAATTGCAGGTGTTTTATAATGAGATGGCGTAGATACATGATTAGGGGGCATTGGTCTTGCTTGTGCAGGGAGTTGCGAAAAATTATTTTTAACAGGAGCTGAATTTTGATAGATATTTCTATTATTAACAGGTTGCATTGGATTATTTGGGTTAAATGCTGTGGGTGTGGGGGGTGGTATTTCTACACGGCAACGACAATAAGGGCAAACTGTTTCATCTGTTAATGCTGCACCACAATGTGTACAAGTCATAAAAAATCCGTTACTGAAAACTTATAAAAAGTAATAAAACAAACTTTTATGTTTCATTCCTTGTTCAACGTGTCCGTTTTTGAGATAACAAGCTATCCTCTACTCACGTTTGGTATGACACTCCAAAGGCGTAAATTCCCCGCTAACGTACGGGTACATATCGCAGATAACATGTTTGTGTCTTTTCTGCGATTCCAGCATTTCTGCTGTACCAAAATGAAAATGTGCTTGGTTACCGCACTTTGCATTATGCCACTGCCCCCAGACCAACAAGACAAGAATAGTATAACATAAAAAATTTACTTTGTAAAGTGTCAATAAAGGTTGTCACCTCGCTTTCTTATAAAATTTTTTCCCTATTTCTAAGTTTTTATAGAATTGTTTTAACTGTTAAAAGC
>CAMWUF010000088.1 GCA_947177375.1 uncultured Ruminococcus sp. | reverse complement strand
GCTGTAATATCAGGTCAATTTTCTTATTTTCATCACTCATAAATTTCACACTCCTCCCTTATCAAATTCAACATTCTCAAATCTAATAAATCTTAATAAAAACACCCTCTATTTCCACTCAAAATACCCTTTAAACTCACTCAAACCAATTCAGCCTATATCAAAATACCCACTCCTTAAAACCCCATTTGTGCCGCTATTTTAATAATTAAATTATTTTATTTTCACTAAATTACTTTGGCAATAATTTCTCAATTTAACATTATCATGTTTTAAGAAAATATTTCTTAATATTCTATCATTTGCACTGTATCTATAAACATGACCTGTCCTTTTCTCCATCTCTATTATCATAGAACCATGCACACTGTTTTCTTGTCTTGTACACCACTCTATGTTGTCGGGGTGGTAATTTACAGGTATGCCAAGTTTAGAGGCTGTAAGCACTGAGCCTGAGCCGTCCATAACATTGGCTACTAACCCTTTATATGATGTTGGCATTCTGTTTTGAATGATGTCATGGCATATAGCAACCAAACGTTCTATAAGTATCGTTCTACCCTCTATTCTCAGCTGTATATGTCCATTTTCAAGCCTCATTTCTGTATCAATGCTACATTCATTGGACATAATACCATCTCCTCTGTACTTTTTGTAACCACCATTGAAGTCCAATTCAAGAGCTTTGCCGTTGTCAAATTCAATGTACATACAATTGTTATCCTGATATACTCTTTCAATGGAAGCTACAAGTGCATCTATGCCATTGTCACTGTTTGCATTGAATGCCTTGAAACAATTAAAGCACACAAGCTTCTTTCCTAACTTTTTGTTCAATTGTAAAGTATTCATCTTTCTTTACCTGTGCTGATTAAAAAATCAGCTTCCTTTCATATTATATTTTTTTTAAGATGTTGTAAACAGTAGCCCTTGTCACTCCTAAGCGTCGTGATGCTTCTGTCACTGTAATTTTTTTGTTGGCAATGCCTGTTATGACTGCCCTTAGTTGTTCCTCATTATATTTATTAGGCTGTCTGCCCTTGTATTTTCCTTGATTTTTTGCTATTTCAATTCCCTCACGCTGTCTTTCTAACAAATTCTGCCTTTCAAATTCATTGATAGCTGCTATCAAGTTCAGCATAAGTCGCCCTGTCGGAGTGCTTGTATCAAAATTTTCCTTAATGCTTACAAGTTTGACTTTCTTATGTGCAAGCCCCTCAATAATCCTTAATAAATCAACTGTACTTCTGCTTAATCTGCTCCAGTCCATAACATAAACTGTGTCGCCCTCACGCACAAATTCAAGCATTTCCTTTAATTTAGGTCGGTCAGTGTTCTTGCCTGAGACTTTCTCACTGAACCACTTGTCTATCTTATAGACTTCCAATGCCTTTACCTGTCTTTCAGGGTTTTGGTCTGTGCTAGACACTCTTACATATGCTATTTGCAAATTATATCACTCCTTTTGAATTTTCTAACTTGTCCTATCACAAGCATATCTTTCATCACCTCTTTTTACGCTGTATAACTTGAGTATACCTATTTTTTGCAATGCCAGTGTGTAAAATTTAATTTACTTTCTTGACATAATTTACACCTGATTTTACATATCAAATATAAATCACCCTCTTATACTTTTTATGCACTAAAACAGGTATAAACTAAATTTCACCTATGCTCTTGCATAAATTCATTGCCTATATAAAAAAGTAACCGCCCTTTGCATCAAGCACAGGACGGTCATTGCCTTAATCAAAAATTTTCAGGTTTCTCATAATTATTTCGACAATAATTAGTGTAATCATTTAATGCTTCTGTATACTCATTAACCATATCCTGTGGCATTGTCGTTGCTATCAACTTTAGATTGTACGCATTGTGTATTGAACGATACTTTTTCTTCTTACAGGTCACTTCAATGTATGTCTTTTCATTTTTCTGGAAGCTTCTGAAGTAGTATTCTCTCTTATTGTTATGATGTTTCACTTTTACCTTTGTTACTTTCTTCAGTGGCTCTGACGATATACCCATTAAATCAAGTATACTGTACATATTATAATTGATTCTATTAATTTCTGCACACATCATACTATGTACATAACTGAAATCACTGGTCTGCTTTACTTCCGCACTGATTATACCCTTATTAAAACTGTTAATTTTATATATTTCATCAACAAAACCACTGTTAACAAAATAAACATCAATGCTGTCATCTTCTGTTTTGAAATGCATCATATTCTTTTCCACGCTTAAATAAGCAATCATTTTTTTTCAATCCTCCTTACTCAAAGCAGATACAATCCTCAACATACGCTCTATTTTCACTAAAAACAGGTATTTCTGTATCAAGCATCCACTTCATTCTCTGTGCCTCATTATCTGTACCCTCGTTGATTGTAACAGGCTTTCTGATACAACATACTCCACGCTGTAAACTCAATGGAAAGCTATGCCAGTCAATATTTTTTTCAGTCAAAAGCATTTCCAATGCCATACTACAATTTACTCCGCACAACTGCTTCTGACTGAAATATGCCTGTGCAGTTGCCTCAATGGAGTTACGGATTGCATCCTGCTGTCGCCATATCATGTAGTTGTTTACTTCATCTTTTGGAATATTAAATGCCCTGCTGTCAAAATTAGCCTTGTCAATACGTTGCGTATAAACATTATCTACTATGCCTTTGACTGCATTTCTGAAATGCTTATTAAATGCAGATGTTGCAATGCTTGCCGTAACACTGCAAATTTTAAGCAGTCCATTTCCAAACCAAGGCTCTGTGTCAATTTTTTGGTAATCACATAGTACAAGTGAAATTTCATCAGATTGTGTATAGCCTATCACACAGCCCTCGATATTTTCGCATAGTTCTTTCATTGTATTATGCATAACGCTTATCAGAATATCATCAAAAGGCTTATTGAATCCCTTTGTAAAACTGTGAAAGCCTTTGCCGTCAATCCTTATGATTACTGGTGTTCTGCGTGTCAGGTAATATCTTGTGATATGCTCATAGCCTTTCATGCGGTCGCCCAGACTTGCATACATAAACATTCCCTCCTTTCTGCTGTACTACACTAATTATAGCATAAACTTAATGTTAATTCTATTCGCAAAATAACAGAACTTCGTTTCTCATAAAAATATATCATGACATATCAAAAATTTGCAAAGGCGTATACTTAAAATTAAAGTACGTATACTGAAATTATGCAAGGACGTTGTTTCAACATTTCCATATGTAGATTGTTAACTATGCACAAAAAACAACCGCCCTTACATAAACTCAGGACAGTTGCTTTTTGTAATTTATGTTAAAAAATTCCATTCTCTTTTTTACAACTGAATGAACAGTACTTTTAGAAATTCCGTATTGTTTTGCTGCTGCTCTAACAGTTGTTTTATTTTCTAAAATATACGTCCCGAGCATGATAGCTCTATCACTTGTCTGATTGTGCATAACCTCACTCCCAGTTCTATTTTCTCTAACAAAATAATAAAATTATTTTTGAAAGAGAATTCTGTAGAGTATATGCACAAAAAAGCTATTTTATCAACGTTTTTTGCAAAAAATAATATTTTTTTAATGATAATTAATTATAAACTATAGTTGTCTCAACACTTTGCGTGTCATCATGGTAAATTAAAACATGTTTATGTTCTATATTATTATAGCAAGCTGTACATGCACCACTATAACTCAAATTTCCATCTTCATCTAGTCCTACACGTCTTGGAAGGTCTTCAATTTGAAAAGGTTCATTATTTTTTACACTGAACATTAAATTATAAGTGATTGAACCTGTACTAAGAGTTGGCAGAAAAAATCCTTTGTTGGAATATTCTATATAAGCATTCTTATTAGATTCTGAATCAAATAATGCTATATCTTGCCATTGATAAACGATAGTAATTTTTCCATCAGAGGATATGAACATAACTTCTTGAGGTTCAGGCAAATCACTTTCACTAACCTTTCCAGCGTCTTGTGTATGAGCTAAAATTGCATATGCTTCATAAGTACCATTTTTATCATAGTCATGATATTCAAAGCATACAATAGATGCACTAACAGAATAATCATAAATTGCACGATGCTCAGCTAGACTACGCAATTCTTCTTCCGAAAGCTGTATCGAAGTATCAGCCACAGGAACAGTATTATTATTATCATATAAATAAACAGTTGTTGGCAGAATGTCATTGACTAAACAAGTAATTGTCATTCTTCCTGTTGTCAAATCTATTACAATTTGGTATTCTGCATTATTATAGTAAAGTGTCATCATCCAAATCGTATTATCTTTTATAATAGTACTTTCATCAAGCGTGTATCCAGACCAGTTACTATCAAGATAAATCCGAACAGGTGCTAAAACTTCTTCCTGTTGATAAAGTGTAATATTCGTACCATGTATATAATTATCGGACTCTGATTTTTCACTTAGTGATAAAATATGAAGTTGTTCGTCCCAATCATAGTAATAAATTTCCTGCCCCATCAGCATTAAAAATTTAGCTCCTGACGCATATCTTCCTGTAATATTTCCATTCAAATCACAACTATAAATAGTACGATTATTTTCTTTACTGCCGTAATAATAAAGCTGTCCATTCATATAATTAATACAACGGCTGTAAGTCGCATTTAATTGCTGTACATTTGAACCATCAAGATTCATAGAATATAAATATCTGGTATCTCTCTCTGCAAAGAAAATTTTATCTTCTGCAATACACAAATCAGAAGCATTATATTTATGAATTGTTTTCAAGTCTGAGCCATCTAAATTCATAGACATGATAGCATAGGTTTCATTTTCGTAATTTACATAATAAATCACATCTTTGTAAATTGTCATATACCATAAATCTTCACAACCAGAGAGTTGTTCCAATTCTGTTCCATCTGTATTGACACGATAAATAATTTTCCTGTTGCCTTCTGTTGTTGAAAAATATAACTTATCCTGATAGAGTGTTAATTCAAACGCATGTTTTCCACAAATGACTTGTTTCTGACCACTTTGTACATCATAAGCAGTTACAAAATTATCTGACGTTGTATCTGCATAATAAATGATATTCTGTGCAAGATTTAAATAATAGCCATAAAAATTATCTGATAGCACAGTAAAATTACCATCTGTTTTTTGATATAATTTTTTTGTGTTGGTATCACAGTAATAATAATTCTGACCATCTGTACAGCAGATACCAGAATTGACAAGATTAGATGCACCATAATCTGTAAATCCGAATTCCTCCACTGATTCTGTCATAGCAACTGGTTCTGCGATTACAATTGGTTCTGTTTCAGCCTGTGTTTCTGGGATTGCTTCAGTAGTTGTTTCAGTTATTTTAATTTCAGTTTCGGGTTCTGTTTCTGTAATTATTTCTGTTGTTTCCATAGTTAATTCTGTTGTTTCAGGTTCAGTTTCCGCAGGTGGGTCATTTTTGCCGTCAAAAGATATCTGAATACTACACCCTGTCATTGCAATCAACATTGTGAAAAACATCGACATAATTTTTATTTTTCTCATCTAAATAGAGACTGTTCCAGAAC
>CAMWUF010000087.1 GCA_947177375.1 uncultured Ruminococcus sp. | reverse complement strand
ATATATAATATAAGTAATAGGCAATTTTTGTGTGAATTTATGTTTTAAAATTTTAAAGATTGGAGAGTAATATTATGAAAAAAATAAAAGCCTTTCTTGCAGGAATTATGATGCTTGCAACACTTCCTATTATACAGGATAGTAACATTGCTTCTGCGGTAGACAGCAATGCATTAGATGGCACTTATGTGATTCGTAATGTGAACAGTGGAATTTACATGAGTATGGATTCTGATAATGTGATACAAAACACGCTCAAAAGAGCAACTGAATTAAATACTTGGAAATTACAAGCCACAGGAAATGGCTATTATCAAATTTTAGCTATGAATGGCAATGCCTTAAACGCTGAAACAACAGATGCAAATATTAGTGTTTCTAAAGCAACAGGTGCAGATAATCAATTATTCAGTTTAGATGCAAATACAGACGGCAGTTTCAGAATTATTAATAAATCTTCTGGCAAAGCAGTAGAAGTTATCAATGCAGAAACAACCGCAGGTGCGAATATTCAGCAATGGGAACTGAACGGATTTAATTGTCAGGACTGGGAATTCATACCTGTAAATTATGCAACAGGAAATCTTAAAGAAACAAATGTCACTGTTACTGGAGAAGATTACATTGCAGGTGACTTGAATGATGATAAAATAGTTAATATTTATGACTGGGTTCTTGCAAAGAAAATTTTATTATCTGGCAAGGGAACGGAACATCAGAAACTTGCTGGAAATGTTACAGGTGATGGAGATTTTGCTGTAAAAGATATTGTAGCATTGCAAAAATATTTACACGGCAAAGGAAAATTAATCAAACAAGATATTAGCTCTGAACGCCGTTATGCTGGAATCGATGCAAATTATACAGAGGGTGTTTCTGAAACAACGAATGCAGGCTTTACAGAATCGGCTTATTTAAATCTTGATAATAAAGAAAATGTCACAGCTACTTGGAATATTTCTGCAAATACTGATGGTGTGTATGCTGTCACAGTTAGATATGCAAACGGTGGTACAAGTGACAGAACTGTTGCTGTGACACTCAATAATCAAATTGTTTACTGGACACTCAAAGGCGAATCTACTGGAGCTTGGACAACTTGGCAAGAAGAAGTATTATATTTGCCATTACAAGCTGGTGTGAATGAAATTACATTTACATCACAAACAGCTGACGGTGCAGCTAATATTGACTATATTTCTATTAAAGAATCAAAAGAAAATGCAAGTGTTTCACAGCCAATTGCTCCGATTAAAGGAGAAGTAATAAATTCTAATGAAAATAATCAATATGGTGTTGGCAGACAAGTAGAAGATTTAAACCGTGGTGTGAGTGCGGCATACACAGGCAAAGGCATGTTGCTTTCATGGCGAATTCTTGCAACAGATAGTGATAATACAAGCTTTAAGCTTTATAAAAACGGTGAATTATTAGCAAATATTGCTTCTGGTGAAGCAACAAATTATTATGACGAAGGTGGCACAGCTACAGATAATTATACTGTAGATACTTTTGTTGGCACAACTATGACAGAATTTGCAAATCCTGCAATTGTATATGCAACAAAAAATTCAGGTCAAAGTGGTGCATATTTTGATATTCCAACACAAAAACCTGCTGATATGAAAATGCCTGATGGTACGACATGCACATATACAGAAAATGACTGTTCTGTTGGAGATGTTGACGGTGACGGCGAATATGAAATTATTGTAAAATGGGATCCGTCTAATTCACAGGATAATTCAAAAAATGGCTATACTGGCAATGTGTATTTAGATTGCTATAAACTCAATGGTACGCTGTTATGGCGGATTGATTTAGGCAAAAATATCCGTGCTGGTGCACATTATACGCAATTTAATGTATTTGATTTTGACGGTGACGGAAAAGCAGAATTAATTTGCAAAACAGCTGATGGCACAATTGACGGTACAGGTAAAGTGATTGGAGATGCTTCAGCAGATTATCGCAGTGATGCAGGAAGAATTTTAACAGGTCCAGAATATTTGACTTTATTTGACGGTGAAACAGGTAAAGCGTTAGATACACAGGATTATGACCCACCAAGAGGAGATATTACAGATTGGGGCGATAATTATGGCAACCGTGTTGACAGATTCACAGCATGTGTGGCTTATTTAGACGGCGAACACCCAAGTGCAGTATTCGGACGTGGCTATTATACAAGAGCTGTTATTGCAACTTGGGACGTGCAAGATGAAAAACTTGTGAAACGTTGGACATGGGACACTGGTTATGATAAATCAGTTGCTGGTTATGGTGATGGTAATCATCATTGCATGGCTGCTGATGTAGACCGTGATGGAAAAGACGAAATTGTAATAGGTTCTGCTGTTGTAGATGATAATGGCAAGTTATTATATACAACTGGTAATGCACATGGAGATGCAGTGCATATTGGTGATTTTGATTTAAATAATGAAGGTCTTGAAATCTTCCAATGTTTAGAAGATGAAACACACCCAAATGGCAAAAAAGTAAATTATGGTGTTATGTTGCGTGATGCGAAAACTGGTAAAGAATTATTCCGTGAAACTGCTTCAGGTGATACGGGAAGATGTTTAGCAGATAATTTAATTGCTGGAAATGACAGTGCTGAAATGGTTGGTTCTTATTCTGGCAATGTATATGCTACAACAGGTAATCATGAAGTTGTTTGTCAATGGTCTGATATTACCAAATGGGGTCAAAATTCCGTTGTTTACTGGACAGATGTTTTAGAAAGAGCTGTTTTAGATAGAACTATGATTGACCAATACGGCAAAGGCAGAGTGTTTACAGGCGACGGTGTAACTTATAATAATGCTTCTAAATCCAATGCTTGTATTACTTGTGATTTAACAGGTGACTGGCGTGAAGAAATGGTTTTCCGCAAATCTGACGGAACAGGCTTGCGTGTATTTACAACAACTTATACAACAGAATATCCAATTTATACACTCATGCATAATTCACAATATCGTGTGCAAGTTGCTTCTCAGAACAATGGCTATAATCAGCCACCACATACAGATTATTTCTTAGGCACAGGCTATGATTTGCCAACAGCTCCAACTGTTTATACACCATCTTCTAAAAATAATTAATAATAATTACTATTTTAAAAAGTCCCTATATTCATATTTAGGGACTTTTTATTTTTTAATAATAGCTTGACGAATATTAGTAATTGTGTTATACTTATTAGTATATTAATATAAATATTTTATTTTAGAAAGGGAGTTTTTTTGTCATGCCTACAGAAATACATGATATGTCGCATTATGATAAATGCCGTACCATGATGATAAAACATAAAAAAAATCATATGTTGCGTATTAGTATTGTTGCATTTCTCATGCTTATCAATGCCTATGTAAAAGTCATACGTTCACCAATTGACCAACATGCAGTTTATCTTTTTGGATTTTTCTTTGGGATTGGTATTTTACTCTATTGTATCATCACGCTAGTCATCGGCTTATTTGCCGTGCCAGAAAAACCAAAATTATTAGCTACTACTTGCATTTTGCTATTTATAGGGATTATTGGAGAATGGATTGCACCATATCTTGGAATTCCTATGTTATTGCTTTTTCTTTGGCAAATACCAGAGGCAAAACAAGCTGTCTGGATAAAACAACAAGAAGGCTATCCGCATTTTAATGAACGATTTACAGAACAAATGCGAAATTTTGGCAAAGAATATCAACCAGAACATAAATTTGATAATTTACATGATGCAGAAATACCAGATATGCCTGAAACGCCCTCACCTGATTTTGTAATAAAAGAAATGCCCTCTATTCCAGAATTCGCACAAGATATACCAGAGTTATTATCTTCTGATTTGACAGCAACAGAAAAAATATCAGCTCCAGAAATTATGGAAGATATATCAAACGTGACAATTTCTGATTTGGCAAAACCAGAGCAAACAGCTCCAGAAATTATGGAAGATATATCAAACTTAACAATTTCTGATTTTTCAGAACCGAAGCAAACAGCTCCAGAATTTACACAGGATATACTAGAAACAAACCAAATGCAAAATAATGATTTGGGGACAGATAGAATTTTAATGAAATATTCTAAAAATAATACAACTATTTAAATATTTAAAACATAAAAAGAGGAAAGGGAATTATTATGGAAATACCCGATATGTCACATTATGGTAAATGCCGTATGATGATGAGAAAGCATGAACGACATCATATGTTACGATTTAAGCTTGTTGCATTTCTTATGCTTATCAATGCCTATGGGTATATACATTCACCAATTGAACATGTTTTCATCTATAGTGTCATTACGCTAGCTATTAGCTTATTTGCTGTGCCAGAAAAACCAAAATTATTAGCAATTACTTGTATTTTGCTTTTGATAGGCATAATCGGAAATTTAATTAGACTATATTTTGGAATTCCTATGTTATTACTTTTTCTTTCTCAAATACCAGAGACAAAACAAGCTGTCTAAATAAAACAACAAGAGGGCTACCCATATTTTAATGAACGATTTACAGAAAAAATGCAAAATTTTAGCAAAGAATATCAGCCAGAATATAAATTTGATGATTTGCATGGTGCAGAAATGCCAGAAACACCCTCACATGATTTTGTGGTAAAAGAAATGCCCTCTATTCCAGAATTTACACGGGATATATTAGAAACAAACCAAATACAAAATAATGATTTGGGAACAGATAGAATTTTGATGAAACATTCTAAAAATAATATGGATATTTAAATATTTAAAAATGAAAGGGATTTTGTTATGGAAACACCCGATATGTCGCATTATGAAAAATGCCGTAAGATGATGAGAAAACATGAACAATATCATAAGTTGCGAGTTGGACTTGTTACATTTGCTATGCTAGAAAACGCTTTTTGGAGAATTGTAATTTTGCATGTTGAAGAAACAATATATTCTCTTTGGGAATTTTTTATGGAGATTGGTATTTTGTTATACTGTGCGATAATATTAATAATTGGAGTGTTTGTCTTGCCGAAAAAACCGAAATTATTAGCAATTACCTGTATTTTGCTTTTTATTGGCATGATGTTTGGTTGGATTGCTTGGTATATTGGAATGATTATGATGGGACTTTTTCTCTTGCAAATACCAGAAACAAAACTAGCTGTTTGGCTCAAACAACAAGAGGGATATCCACATTTCAATGAACGATTAACAGAACAAACGCAAAATGTTAAGAAAGGCTATCAATCAGAACATACATTTGATAATTTACATGACGCAGAAATGCCATCTATTCCAGAATTTTCACAGGATATACCATTATCTTCTGATTTGACAGCAACAGAAAAAATATCAGCCTCAGAAATTATGGAAGATATACCAGAAACAACTTCTTTTGATTTGACAGTAACAAAACAAACACAAATGAAACATTCCAAAAATAATAAAAATCTTTAAAAGAAAGAGAGGTTTCGCCTTAAATAAGGCGATTAATACTATGAATAAAATTATTAATGATATTTTAATACAAGGTGGCTGGTTTAAAGGTAGAAAAGTTCCTATTGATGATGTGATAAGTGATTGGAAAAATAGTAAATATCCATTATATCCAAGT
>CAMWUF010000086.1 GCA_947177375.1 uncultured Ruminococcus sp. | reverse complement strand
CTATGAAGCTTATGTAGATACAAGTGTGGAGAATGCATTAATGAGCAATGTAGTATCATTTACAGTAAAAAGTGGCACAAAATTAGCAGTAACAGCTGGAAATTCTTCAACAGAAACAATATTTTCATGGAACGCAGTATCAGGAGCAACGGGATATGATATAAAAATATGGAATGGAACATACTGGGTAGGAGATGCTTATCATATTGAATGGAATGTTCAAGGGACATCATTTGGAATTGTTCTGCCAGCTGGTTACTATGAAGCTTATGTAGATACAAGTGTGGAGAATGCATTAATGAGCAATGTAGTACCATTTACAGTAAAAATAGCATTCCCTACCCCTACAATAATAAAAGGCGATATTAATAATGATGGTCAACTTAATACAACGGATATTATTATACTTCAGAAATGGCTCTTACAAGGTGAAATCCAGCTTGCAAACTGGAAAGCCGCTGATATCAATGAAGATGGTATACTTAATATATTCGACTTCTGCCTAATGAAAAGAATGCTTATCAATTCTTAAAACTTCCCTATTAATAAAAATATTCCCCTCAGAAACTAATCTGAGGGGAAATTTATTTTTATGCTCCACAAAGTTCTGTGATAGCAAGAGCCATCATTTCGGCATCTGACATGAAATGCTCTAATTTAATAAATTCATCAGCTCCGTGCATATGCACATCTGTTTCAGGAAACGTTGCACCAAAGGCAACACCGCCCTCAATATGATGTACATACGTACCGCCGCCAATTGCTAAACATTCGCCTTTTAATCCTGTAACATGTTCATAGATTTTTAGTAACGTCTGTACAAATTCTGATTTTTCATCTGTATGATGAGGTTCATCATAAATAACAGCTTCACATTTCACAGGTGCAAGCTTATCTTGTATGATTTTAATAATATCTTTTCCCTTACAACAAATCGGGAATCTAATATCATTATAAACTTCAATATCAGTTTCTGACATACGCATAAGACTGCATACTAATGTCAATTTTCCAGAAATCTCATCACTTGCAGAAATTCCAAGAGATTCCCCATTTGTTTCACCATAAGGATAATAAAATGCTAATTTTTTGATACATTCTGCTTGTTCTCCAGTATGCACGACTTTTGCAAGTAAATTGATTAATGCCGTTAATGCATTATGTCCCTGTTCTGGTGTAGAAGCATGTGCTGATTTGCCCTGTGCAATAATTTTCAGAGTTTTATTTTTTTCAGAGATAATAAATTTAATTTCTGGGAATAATCCTGTGAATTTCAAAATTTCTGTTTCTGAAATATCTTTCACAATTGCCATTGCTTTTACGGGAACAGCATTAATCACTTCACCAGCTTGTAATAATAAAATCTGGCTTTTGTCATCTGTAAATTTCGCAGAAATTCTTAATCTAATCATGCCTTTTTCAATGTTAATGACTGGATAATCACCGTCTGGCGTAAATACCATAGGCGGAAGTGTTCTATTCTGCATGTAGCAAACCAAATCTTCAGAACCATTTTCTTCATTTGTGCCGAAAATTAATCTAACTCCATGCTTTAACGGAATTTTTAAATCTTTAATAGCTTTCATCGCAAATAAAGATGCGACAGCAGGTCCTTTATCATCAGAAGTTCCTCGTCCATATAATTTATCGCTTTCTGGTTCATAACTCAAACAATAAGGCTCATGTGTCCAGCCCTCACCAGCAGGCACAACATCTAAATGCGATAAAATGCCTAATTTAGGTGTTTTATTATCTAAATCCGCACTCCCCACACAATCTTCAATGATTTCAGTTTGAAAACCATAATCTTGACAAATTTTCATCATTTCTTGTAACGCTCTAGCAGGTTCAATTCCAAATGGTGCATGTTTCGCTGGGTCTGCCATGACACTTGGAATAGCAATTAATTTTTCTAATACAGCAAGCATTTCTTGTTGATGCTCCTGTAAATATTCATGAATGATATCTTGATATTGCATGTTTTTCTCTCCTTTTGTGTATCTAATTAACTATTTTTTTTGGCATATCATAAGGAAAAATCAATACTTGATGATAATCTATCCAAAATAAAATATTGTCATCTACATGAACAGTTTGACTATCTTCTTCAATACAAAGCATTTCCAACCAATCATCTTCAAAGCGAATATAATAAACTTCTCCATCATAATCTTCACATATACCTGCAAAAAATATAGTATTATTTTTTATAGTAACAGATATATCTTCCTGAGATTTTGGCAATATTTTTACATGTTTGTAATTAATATCATCTAGTGTAAATTCTACATAATAGCTGGCATTTAAAACAGGTAATTTTTTTCCTTTCCAAATGCCTTTTAGCATACCAATTCCTAAATCACAGATAACTATGATATTTTCTTCTTGCTGTTCAATAGCAGTTACTGATATTCTCATTTATACCTCTTTCCAGAATAATTCGATTAGATTCTAACAGCTCCAGTAAACCAATATTTTTTTGAGGATAGAAAAATATATCTATGAAAAATACACAAGTTTTCATTTGGATTACACTTGAAATTCTTTTCGTTTCTGCAATTCATAAACTATTTTATTGACAACTGTTTCTGGCAAAATTCTTGCAGTTAGCACACCAATTTTCATACCAATTGTCGGAATTAAAATTCCTTTTCCTGCTAATGCCCCCTCAATGCCATATTTTGCAATATAACAAGGCGTTACTGGTTTCACAGAGAATGTCACGCCTGCACGGTTATTAAAATTCGTGTCAACAGGTCCAGGGCATAGTACACTAATATTCACATGAGAATTTTTTCTGCGAAGTTCTTCCCGAATGGCTGTGCTAAGTCGAATCACATAATTTTTAGAAGCATAATAACTTGACAATTTAGGACCTGCCATAAATCCCGCACTAGAGGCTACATTCAAAATACAACCTCTATCACGTTTTACAAAATCCTGTAAAAATAATTTTGTCAAAATATGCAGAGATTTTATATTTACTTCTAGTAATTCTAATTCCTGTTCCAAAGGTGTTTCTATAAAATCACCAAATACACCAAATCCAGCATTATTAATTAAAAAATCAATTCTTGTATTGTTACAGAAATCATATAATTTCTGTGCAGAATCTGGTTTTGCTAAATCCAATGCAATATAGTGAGTGCCTGAGCCAAATTTTTTGGCTAAATATTTTAATATTCTTTCATTCCTGCCTGTTAATGTTAACTCCCAGCCATTCTTATGCAAATAAATTGCCATTTGCAAGCCAATGCCTGATGTTGCACCTGTGATTAAAGCTCTTTTCATCATAATTCCTCTCTTATCCTAGTAATTAATTTATGATTTCATTTTCATCAATGCTTTTGATTATTTTAGCTGGAATCCCTGCAACTATTTTATTTTCAGGAATATTTTTTGTCACAACTGCACCTGCTCCAACAATAGCATTATCTCCAATCGTAACACCTGCTAAAATCGTTGCATTTGAACCAATCCAGACATTCTTGCCAATTTTAATTGGTTTTGGTATCATGCCTTGTCGCTTTGCAGGGGCTATTTCATGATTCAGAGTTGCTAACACGACATTATGCCCAATCAGCGTACCATCGCCAATTGTAATGCCACCTTGGTCTTGAAATTTACAGCCTGCGTTAATAAAAACATGTTTCCCGATATGAATATTTTTGCCACAGTCTGTGTGAAATGGCGGAAACAGTGTAAAACTTTCATCAATTTTTTGTCCTGTAAGTTTAGACATTAAAATTCTAATTTCTTCTGGTGTATGATAAGCATTATTTAATTCCGCAGTTATCCGCAAAGCCTCTTGACTGACTTCATGCATAAACTGGTGTATTTCAGAACCACCTGTAATAATTTCACCACTGTTGAGAATTTCCAAAAATTCATTTAGATTCATCATATCACATACTTTCTTTTAAATAATTATAATTATTATAACATATTTGCCAAAGAAAAACAAGTCTATTCTGAAAATTCTGTGAAATTCATGAAAATTTTTATAAAAGCTATGGACTTATTTCTAATTATGTAGTATAATAAAAAAAGATTGACAAATTACAATGGAGGTATTAAATAAAATGTCTGTTTTTAAGAAAATTCCTGCTATTCTGACAGCAATTAGCTTAGTTGCTGTTTGCACAAGCTGTGGCAGTAATACAACAACTGCAATGACAATTGATGATTATGTTGTGCCAGCGGGTGTTTACTTGTATTATTTAAATTCATCTTATAGTAATGCACTTTCACAGTTGCAGCAAGAAGATGAAACGCTTGACACAGAAGACACGAAAACAATTAAAACACTTTCTCTGGAAGACAAAGATATTCGCACATGGATAGAAGACAAAGCAACAGAACTGTGCATTGATTTTGTGGCAACAGAAAAGAAATTTGATGAACTCGGTCTGGAATTAGACGAAGAAGTTAAAGAAAATTTACCTGACATGCAAGAATATTACTGGTCATATTATTCAGATGCATTTGTTGAACTTGGCATTAGTCAAGAGTCATTTAACAAAGTAATGACATCAAGCTATAAAAGCCAAGCAATTTTTGATTATTATTATGCTGTTGATGGACAAGAGGGCGTTACAGAAGAAGAATTACAAGATTATTATGCAGAAAATAATATGCGTGTGCAGTATATTCAATTTGATTTGCATGACAATGAGGGCAATTTACTAGATTCTGACGGAAAAGCGAAAATTTTAGAGCTTGCAAAAGAATATCAGACCCGTGCAGAAGATGCTTATCAGAACGGCGGAGCAGAAGCTGTTATGACAGAAATGGATTATATTCAAGAAGATTATAATTATTATATGACTTCTGTGTCTGAACAAGAAGCTGGTATTGATGAAGAAGAACTCACAACAACAACACCCCGCACTAGCACAACAGAAACAACTACAACTACTACACAAGAAACAACAACGATTGCAGAAAACGAAGAATCTCAAGAAACAACAACTATTTTAGATGAAAATGGCGAAGAATCTGAAACAGTAACTTCTATTCCTGAAAATCCTGAAGAAATAACGGAAACAACAACAACAACAATTCCAAATGATGAAAATAATGAAGAAACTGATTTAACAGATTTATTATCTGATTACAATGATACAGAAACTGTTGCTGTGCCATATCTAAATGAATCTGTTATCAGTATTATTAACAAAGAAGATTATGATAATGAAGAAGATATTTATTATACACCTAGTGAGGCAGTATATCATAAATTGCTTGAAATTAGTGACAGCGATTATGGAAAAGTATATCTTGTGGAAGAAGACGAAGCTTATTATTTAGTCACTCGTTATGATATTCGTGAACGTATGACAGAAGATGATTTATGGACAGAAAGTACAATTGATAGCGTAGATTTAAGCAAATATAGTGACGCATTTGAAGATAAAATGGAAGAATGGTCTGCAATTCTGAATGTTGAAAAAAATCTTGCATCTTTCAAGCGTTATGACCCGTTTGCATATCATGTTTCTTAATTATTAATGAAATGAAAACAAATTTATATCAAAAATACCGTGAATTTTGTCTTTTTGACTAAATTCACGGTTTTCTGCGGAAAGCAAAAAATTTAAATTTTTATAAAATTCTTTTCTGAAT
>CAMWUF010000085.1 GCA_947177375.1 uncultured Ruminococcus sp. | reverse complement strand
GTGTGATATAATCTTAATGGTTAGCGATAACTAACGATAAAACAAAGGAGCGATTAATAATGAAAAATGTTTGGAAAAATGAAAAGCTTTGGTGTGCAATTGCTGGTGCGGCAACTGTGATAATTGGAAAAAAGATTATTACATCAAAGAAAACCCGTCAGCTTGCAGTTTCTGGACTTGCCAAAGGTATGAAACTGCAAAATGATGCAAAAGAAGTATTTCAGAATATGAAAGATGAGGCAGCAGATATTTGCTATGATGCTAAAACAGAGGCTGGTCTTATGGAAGATGAAACGACAGAAAGTGGTGAAGTAACCACAGAATGAAATTTCAAATCGTCTATGATAAACCTGGCAGAATCCGTTTTCGCTGTGGAAGCTATGCATTTGAAAAATCTTTAGAAATTGCTATTGTAAAATTAGTATCCTCTCATGAATTTGTAATGCATTCAGAAGCACATAGCGAAAATGGTGGTATTCTGGTTTATTATAAAAAAGGATATCGTGATGCAGTAATTCGTGTGATAACAGCAATTCAACCAAAAAAGCTGACTCCGACTGTACCTGATTCTGATATTCAGATAGCAGAAATTGATTACAGATTTAAAAATAGCCTGATAAAGCTTACTGTAAAACGAATGCTTTCAAAGCTACTAATTCCTGCACCACTTCATTGCATGATAACAACAGTAAGAGGAATGAAATATATTCTTAATGGGTTAAAAGCACTTTCAGAATGTAAACTGAATGTAGATGTGCTTGATGCAGCGTCTGTTGCAGCTTGTCTGGTACAAAAAAATCACAAAACTGCTGGTTCAATTATGTTTCTTCTGTCTGTATCTTCACTTTTGGAGAGCTATACCAAAGAAAGAACCCGTGCAGCTCTAGCAGACAGCCTTGCAGTCAAAATTGACAAAGTATGGCTGATAAATGATGAAACTGAAATTTTAATTCCTATTTC
This sequence comes from uncultured Ruminococcus sp., assembly GCA_947177375.1. Taxonomy (GTDB): domain Bacteria; phylum Bacillota; class Clostridia; order Oscillospirales; family Ruminococcaceae; genus UBA3855. The sequence continues at coordinate 4,695 of CAMWUF010000085.1, read as the reverse complement.
AGATTTAGAAGTCGGAAATTGTATTCGAGTGCGAACAGGCAGTATGATTCCAGTCGATGGAGAAATTATTGATGGTGAAGCATATGTCAATGAATCCTCCATGACGGGAGAACCGCTTGCTGTTATGAAATCATCTGGAGATACTGTGTTTGCAGGAACAGTTGTGGAAGAAGGCACTGTTATTATTCGTGTTCGTGAGCTTTCTTCTAATACAAAAATCAGCAAAATTATTGATTTGATTGAAAATTCTGAACAGCTAAAAGCTGGTGTACAGAGCCGTGCGGAACATCTTGCTGATAGTATTGTCCCATTTAGTTTTCTTGGTTTTGGATTGATACTATTGCTGACAAGAAATGTAACAAAGGCTATATCATTGCTAATGGTGGACTATTCCTGTGCGATAAAGCTTTCTACACCAATTGCTGTAATTTCAGCAATTCGAGAAGCGGCAGACCATCATATTACTGTCAAAGGCGGAAAATATCTTGAAGAGTTTGCTCATGCAGATACAGTTGTATTTGACAAAACAGGTACACTCACAAAGGCAGAGCCAGTTCTTGAAAAAGTAATTCCTTTTGATACCTATACAACAGACGAAGTTCTTAGGATTGCGGCTTGCTTAGAAGAACATTTTCCGCATAGTGTAGCCAAAGCAATTGTAAAAGGTGCTGCAGACAAAGGTCTTGTTCATGAGGAAGAACACGCTGATGTGCAGTATATTGTAGCACATGGCATTGCCACTGAGTTTCATGGTAAGCGTGCAGTTATCGGAAGCAGGCATTTTGTTTCAGATGATGAAAATGTTAAGATTACTGTCGAACAGCAAGCAGAGATAGATGAAAAATCAGGGGCTTGTTCGGTCATTTATTTGGCAATAGGCGGAAAACTTGCAGGTGTTCTTTGTATTAGCGACCCACCACGAGCAGAGGCGAAAACAGCAATTGATTTACTGAAAAAAGCAGGAATACAACATGTTATCATGCTGACAGGTGACAGTCAAAAAGCAGCTGTAATTACTGCTGAAAGGCTTGGTATTACAGAATATCATGCACAAGTGCTTCCTGAAGACAAACATCGTATGGTTGAAGAAATCAAATTACAGGGACACCGCACCATTATGGTCGGTGACGGAATCAACGATGCACCTGCATTGGCTGTTGCAAATGTTTCAGTCGCTATGAGTGATGCTTCTGATATTGCCCGAGAGGTTGCGGATATTACATTAAGAGGTTCAAATTTGACAGAGCTTGCAGTATTCCGTGAATTAAGCAAAAAACTGATGAACAGAATTAACTATAATTATCGTTTTATTGTAGGATTCAATTCAGCGTTGCTGTTGTCTGGGTTGTTTGGAATTCTGACACCATCTATTTCAGCATTGTTGCATAATGCTTCTACAATGGCAATTTGTGCAAAAAGTATGCTGCCACTGCTGGATGAAGACGAAGAAAAAAAATAATAAATTAAAAATATCCGACAGATTATCACTGTCAGATATTTTTAAAGAATAGTTAGCCTATGCTAACTAAAATTTTTGAATTTTTTAGGAGAGTGAGCATATGTTTTTGGAAATCAGTGGAATTAAAAAGCATTTCGGCGAAGGCGAAAGCAGAGTTGAAGTGCTGAAAGGAATTGATGCAGGAATCGAAAAAGGAGAAATCTGCGTATTACTTGGGCCATCTGGTTCGGGAAAATCAACACTGCTGAATATTATCGGCGGAATTGACAGTGCAGACAGCGGATATATCTCAATAAACGGAGAAAAAACAGCAGATATGAATGAGAAAAAATTAACAATTTATCGCAGAAAGCATTTGGGATATATTTTTCAGATGTATAATCTGATTCCGAATCTGAATATCAAGGAAAATGTGGAAGTGGGAGCATATCTCAGTGATAATCCGCTGGATGTGGACGAACTTCTGAAAACCCTTGGACTTTATGAACATCGTCATAAACTGCCGAATCAGCTTTCAGGAGGTCAGCAACAGCGAACTGCAATTGGACGCGCAATTGTAAAAAATCCTGATATTCTACTTTGTGACGAGCCAACAGGTGCGCTTGATTACAATACTTCAAAAGAAATTCTGAAATTAATTGAAAGTCTAAACAAGAAATATGGCAGTACAGTCGTTATGGTAACACACAATGACGCTATTAAGAATATGGCGGACAGAGTTATAAAGCTAAGAGATGGTGTTATCCGTAAAAACTATATAAATAAAGAAAAAATTTCCGCTCAGGAACTTGATTGGTAAGGAGGTGCAAACATGAAAAATCCTCTTGTCAAAAGATTTCCAAGAGAGCTGAAAAGCGAATTCGGCAAGTATCTGATTATTTTTCTGTTTATTGCAGGGACAATTTCTATTATATCTGGCTGGAATGTAGCAGGCAATAGTATGGCAATAGCTTATGATGAAAGCTTTGAAAAATACAGCATTGAGGACGGAAACTTTGAATTATATGCAGAAGCAGATAAGTCATTAATTTCTGATTTGGAAACGAACAGCCTTAAGATTTATGAAAATTTCTACATAGAATGCAGTACGAAAGAAATTGATAGTACATTGAGAGTATTTCATAAACGTGACAAAATCAATCTTGAATGCCTTATGGAAGGTAAATTTCCAGCATCTGAAAAGGAAATTGCAATTGACAGAATGTATGCAGATAATAATGCAATTTCTGTGGGCGACACACTGACTTTCGATGACAAAATGTTCACTGTAAGCGGACTTGTAGCACTTTCTGATTATAGCGCACTTTTTTCAAGCCCTGCGGATATGATGTTTGATGCAGTAAAATTTGGTGTTGCAATTGTGACTGAAAAGTGCTTTGATTCTCTTGGCGAAAATGGACTGCACTATAGTTATTCATGGAAATATGACAAACGTCCGACAGATGATGTGCAGGCAAAGGAACTATCAGAAAATTTTCTGGAAAACCTTTATGAACAGTCTGCTTTGCACGAAAATGCTGTTACAGAATATATTCCTGAATACACCAATCAAGCAATTATTTTTACAGGTGATGATATCAAGGGAGACAGCACTTTTATGACAATTTTCCTGTATATTGTAGTCGTAATAATCGCATTTGTTTTTGCCATTACAACAGGAAATACTATTGCAAAAGAATCTACAGTAATCGGAACGCTCCGTGCTACAGGTTACACAAAGGGAGAATTGATTCGACATTATATGGCAATGCCTATACTTGTCACATTTGCAGGTGCAATTGTCGGAAATATTTTAGGTTATACGGCATTGAAAGATTTTGCTGCTTCTGCATATTATGGAAGTTACAGTTTGCCAACTTATGTAACACTATGGAATCCAACTGCATTTGTCAATACAACAGTCATTCCATTGATTATTATGCTTGTAATTAATTTTATTATGCTATCCAGAAAGCTAAGTCTTTCACCACTGAAATTTATTCGCCGTGATTTGAGTCGCAGACAAAAGAAAAAGACATTTAAACTCAATACCAAAATTGGCATAATGAAACGTTTTCGTCTGCGTGTGATATTCCAGAATCTTCCAAATTATGTAACAATTTTTGTGGGTATCTTTTTTGCAAATGTGATACTGCTGTTTGGATTTTTATTTACACCAATGCTGGATAAATATCAAGAAGATATTACAACAAATCTGCTTGCAAGTCATCAGTATCTGTTGAAAGCTCCAGTAGAAACAATGGCAAAAGATGCTGAGAAATATGCAGCAAATTCTCTGAAAACACCAGAAGGTAAACTGAAATCTGAAGAAGTAACCATTTATGGAATCGCTGATAACAGTCAATATATTAATATTAATTTAAAAAACGGCGTGTATATTTCTAATGCCTATGCTGAAAAGCATGATATAGAAATTGGTGATGAAATTACATTGCAAGAGCAATTTAGAAACAAAAAATATAGCTTTACAGTTGACGGAATCTATTATTATCCAGCATCTCTCAGCGTATTCATGGACAAGGAAAGCTTTAACAGTAAATTTGGCAATGATGCTGATTATTTCAGTGGCTACTTCTCAGAAAAGGAAATTACAGATATTGATGAAATGTATATTGCTGCTGAAATTACAGCAGATGACTTGACCAAAACATCACGTCAGTTGAAAATTTCAATGGGAAGTATGATGAATATTTTTCTTGTATTTGGTATCGTGATGTTTATGCTGATTGTATATCTGCTGTCCAAACTGATTATTGAAAAAAATTCACACTCTATTTCTATGACTAAAATTTTAGGCTACCAAAATAGTGAGATAAACAGTATTTATATTATGACAACTTCTATCGTTGTTATATTATCTATGTTATTGACAATTCCGATTACAAATATTGCATTGAAACAGGTGTGTGAATACTTTTTCAAGAGTTATCCAGGATGGTTGCCGTATTATGCTGCACCGTCGGTATTTGTGAAAATGGCAATTCTGGGCATTATTTCATATGCTGTGATTGCATTTTTCCAGATGAGAAAAGTCAAAAAAGTTCCATTGGCTGATGCACTTAAAAATGTTGAATAAATATTAATAATCCCAACATGTATAAAAAATCCAGTGTAATGCTGGATTTTTTTGTTGTGTAGATTTTTTTGAATGCAAATAAATTAGCAATAACTAATAAAATTAAAATAATATCAAAAACAATAATATCATTTGCTATTTCAGGCATACATGCTACAAC
>CAMWUF010000084.1 GCA_947177375.1 uncultured Ruminococcus sp. | reverse complement strand
TAAATACAGCGATTGAGAGGTTGCTGAACCAATCTTTATCAAAGTATGACATTACATATGCACAGGCAACGGTTATTGGATATTTGAAATCTAATTCACACAAAATAATATGTCAAAAGGATATTGAGATTAACCTTGGTCTTTCTACTCCAACTGTCAATAGTATATTAAAACGCATGTTGGAAAAAGGCATGGTAGAAATCACTGTCCAGACAGATGACAAACGTTTCAAAACAATCAGACTTACAGAAAAATCAGAAAGTCTTTCTACTATAACGAAAGAAAAAATTTCCGATATACAACAAAAAATTTCAAAAAACATATCCGAACAGGATATTGAACTGTTTAATTCTGTGATTAAGCAGATGATAAATAATACAAATCAAGGCTAAAGAGAGGCATTCCAAACGGAATGTCTTGATTATTACAAGAAAACATCGTATGCGATGTTATATGAAGGAGGAAAAACTAATGGAAAAAATCTGGAACAAAAAATTCATTTTGCTTTTCATCACTAATCTTTTGATGATGGCTACGTTTTATGCGTCTGTACCAATTATACCAGTGTATTGTGCAGAGGTCGATATTACAGGATCTAAGATCGGAATTGTATTGACAGCTATGTCTATCACAACAGTCCTGTTCAGACCATTTGCAGGGTATATAATCGACAATTTCAACAGGTGTCGAGTGTATCTATTATTTCTTGGGCTGTTTACACTGTCATTTCTTGGATTTTCTCTGTTTAAAGCGTTTAGCATTTTGGTATTGATTCGTTTGTATATGGGCGTGGTGTATTCTGTATGCGGCTCATCAACTATGACACTTGCAGGTGATGTACTGCCTCAGAAAAAGGTTTCTGAAGGAATCAATCGTTTTACACTTACCATATCTATTGGAATGGCGGTTGGTCCATTCGTAGGAATACAGATTCAGAATCATATGAGCAGTAAGGCTTCTTTTATTACATTGTTCGCACTTTGTGTAATCGCTTTCATCTTTGTTTCTATGTGCCGTATAGAGTATTCTAAGCAAAAGCCAAAATCTTTTTCGCTGAAAGGTGCTTTTTACGGTCCAGCAGTACCATTTATGCTTAACATGATGTTTATTATGATTCCCTTTGGAGCAATGTTGGCATATTCTGCAATGCTTGCACAAGAGAAAGGCATTTCATCTGTAACACCATATTTCTATGTTTGTCTTGTAGTTGGAATGCTTATCTCTAAGTTCTCAACACAAAAAATGATAGATACAGGAAAACATAAGATTTTAGTGATTATTTGCCTTATTCTTTTAACAGCAACAATGGCAAGCTACTACTTTATGAATACCACAATACATTTCTTAATCATTGCTGTGCTTTTAGGACTTGGTTATGGAATTTTGCAACCGTTGTTCCAGTCTCTTGTAACAGGAACAACACCTATTCAGAACCGAGGAACAGCAAATGCTACCTATATGCTTTCCTATGATATTGGTATTGGTATTGGTTCACTGTGTATGGGTTTTGTGCAGAATACAATAGGTTTAAGCACTGGATTTACATTGACCGCAATTGCCTATGTCGTAGCAGGTTTGATTTTTTTGTGCTATACAGATGGTTACTATAGGAATTTACTTCAGAACAACAAATAAGCATCTAAAAATAATGTGCAGAAAATAAGGACGGTCACTCTAGAATGAGTTATAGTGTAAGTGTAAACATACATTGACTCAAAGGAATGATGTCTTTTGAGTACGAGTTATACACCATGCTAAGAGCTGGTTTAGTATTTCACTGCACACGTCTTTTCGGCAAATTTTGCTGAATCCACACACACCGAGGTACTAAACAGAATCTTAGATAAATATATTTGTGAAATATCTTTTTAAGAACAAAAAATTTTTCTATAAATTATTTGAAAAATCAGGAAAAAAAGCTTGACAAATGTCAAAATATATGTTATACTAAAAATACCTCTTTTGCAGGGGGTATTTTTTATGTGCCTTTTGTCCTCTGTCAAATGAGGGAGGCGAAATCAGGAATCAAGCTGGACAAGCCAGCGAAAGTAATTCTATTCAGGAGGTGCCGTAATGAGAGTGAAAGTGACTTTAGCTTGTACTGAATGCAAGCGTCGCAATTATGTGACAAAGAAAAACAAAAAAAATGACCCAGACCGCATTGAAATGAACAAACATTGCAAATTCTGTCGTAAGCACACACTGCACAAAGAAACCAAGTAAACGGAGGTCTTGACGCATGGCGAAAGAAAAAAAGGACGCTCTGGAAAAAAAATCTGAAAAAGACACAGAAAATAATTCTAAAAAATCCAGTAAAAAAGAAAAAACTGATAAAAAAGCTGACAAGAAATCTTCTGGTATTGGCAAGTGGTTCAAAGATTTAAAAATTGAATTCAAGAATGTCACATGGCCAACCAGACAAACTGTTATGATAAATTCTGGTATCGTACTGGGAACAATTGTCATTGCAGCTATTTTTGTAGGGCTTCTTGATACAGGTCTGCTGGAGCTTTTCAAGTTCTTGCTTGGACTGGCTGGAAATCAGTAATGCGTAACAGTTTCTAATCAGAAGGGAGATTTTCACATGGCAGATACTGCAAAATGGTATGTCGTTCATACGTATTCAGGGTATGAAAACAAAGTAGAACAGAATATCAAAAAAGTGGTAGAAAACCGTAAACTGCATGACCAGATTCAGGAAGTGCAAATCCCTACAGAACATGTTACAGAATTCGTTGACGGAAAGAAAAAAGAATACGACCGTAAAATTTTCCCTGGTTATGTACTTGTGAAAATGATTTATACGGACGATTCCTGGGCTGTCGTACGCAATACAAGAGGTGTAACAGGTTTTGTTGGTCCTGGCTCACAGCCAACCCCGCTGTCAGAAAAAGAAGTTGCTGCTATGGGCATTAATTCTGCTCCTGCAATTGAAGTAGATTACAGCGTTGGCGACAGAATCCGTGTAACGGGTACTACAATGGATGGTTTCACAGGTGTTGTCAAGAGCATTGACTTAGAAAATGAACAAGTAGAAGTGCTTGTTAGTATGTTCGGTCGTGAAACACCAACAACTATCGCATTGCATCAGGCTGTTAAACTTGATGACTAAATGAATCAAAAAATTTTGAAAATATAATATTTATTATATTTTCACAAGTGGGAGATTAGAAAATAATTTTAATTCTAGTCGCCTTTACCACAATTTATGGAGGTGTGCAATATGGCACAAAAAGTAACTGGCTATATTAAGCTTCAAATTCCAGCAGGTAAAGCTACACCTGCTCCACCAGTAGGTCCTGCTTTGGGTCAACATGGTGTGAATATTATGGCATTCACAAAAGAATTTAACGAAAGAACTAAGAACGACATTGGTATGATTATTCCTGTTGTGATTACAGTCTATGCAGACCGTTCTTTCTCTTTTATTACAAAAACACCACCTGCTGCTGTTTTAATTAAAAAAGCTTGTGGCATCGAAAGCGGTTCAGGTGTTCCAAACAAGACAAAAGTCGCAACTATTACAAAAGAACAAATTCAGAAAATTGCTGAAACAAAAATGCCTGATTTGAATGCAGGTTCTCTGGAATCCGCAATGAGTATGATTGCTGGTACAGCACGTTCTATGGGTGTTGTTGTAAAAGATTAATTCAGACTGTATCTGAACAAATACGGTGGGAGGAAATTTCCTTTCCGCTATGACCACTGATTAGGAGGAATTTTATATCATGAAACATGGTAAGAAATATGTTGATAGCCTGAAAGCAATTGATACGACTAAATCCTATGATTCTACAGAAGCATTGGATTTAGTATGCAAGAATGCTAAGGCAAAATTTGATGAAACAATAGAAGTACACATTCGTTTAGGTGTTGACTCCAGACACGCTGACCAACAGGTTCGTGGTGCTGTTGTTTTACCAAATGGTACAGGTAAACAAGTAAGAGTTTGTGTATTCTGCAAAGAAGACAAATATGAAGCTGCTCAGGCTGCTGGTGCAGAATTTGTTGGCGGTCAGGACTTAGTCGACAAAATCATGAAAGAAAACTGGATGGATTTTGACGTTGTTGTTGCGTCCCCTGACATGATGGGCTTAGTAGGTCGTCTGGGTCGTATTTTAGGACCACGTGGCTTAATGCCAAACCCAAAAGCAGGTACGGTAACACCAGATGTTGCGAAAGCTGTTACAGAAGCAAAAGCTGGTAAAATTGAATATCGTCTGGACAAGACAAATATTATTCACTGTCCAATTGGAAAAGCTTCTTTCGGAGCTGAAAAGCTTGACCAGAATCTTTCTACATTGTTAGAAGCTGTTGTAAAAGCAAAACCTGCTGCTGCAAAAGGTACGTATTTGAAATCCTGCACAGTTGCTTCTACAATGGGTGTTGGCGTTTCAGTTGCTACTGCAAAATACGGTGTATAATTCATTAAAAAACAAATAAAAAACCGCCTGAATTCATACAGGCGGTTTTATTTTTATTTAATTTAAAACATCAATCAATCCAACAATATATTCCATCAACAGAAGGGAATCATCTGGGTCTACCATACCATTTTGATTAAAATCACAAGCTTTTAACTGTTCAGCCGTGAATTGCTTTTGACCCAAAATTACTTTATTCATAGCAATGACATCAATAATATCTATTTCTGAATCGCCGTTTGCATCACCTGCAATTACTTTTGTTTCAACAGGATTTAAATTAATAGATTCATCTACTTCTGCTTTATCCGTAAATTTCAGTGGCAAAATTACATCATCTTCATCATTCATTACAAATATTGCCTTGTCACCAATATTAAAATTATCAATATAGAACTCAGATTTATAACGATAATACTCTGGAATATACCAATAGAAAGAATAAGACATATTTTGTTCATCTTCCAGATATAGTGTATTTCCACTAATATTAGTTATTGTCAATTCTCTAGTATTCCCATAATATTCTTCGGCTGTGCCAAGATATGTAATTTCAGCATCATCGTCCCAACAAATTTGTCCTATCTCTGTTGGGCAAACGTCCGTAAACTTAGCACGAATTATATCTCCATAGTTAAGAGTACCATCATTTCCCAAATATTTCTTTACTTCTACTGAACTAATGCCACAACCAAAATCCAAATAATATTTACACCAGCCTGAATCATCTTCATTTATTGCGGTAACCATTCCCCGTCGCCCGTGTTCATTCCATTCTGTTTCTTCAACAGGATTTAAATTAACTACTTCTGCTTTATACGTAAATTCCAGTGGCAAAACTATATCATCATCATTCATTACAAATATTGCCTTGTCACCAACATGAAAATCATCAACATAGAATTCAGACTTGTAACTGGAACTCTCCTCTGAAACTTCTAACCAGAAGAAATAAGGCATATTTTGTTCGTCTCTCAGATATAATGTATTTCCATTAATATTAGTTATCGTCAATTCTTTAGTAGTTCCATAATATTCTTCTGCTTTGCCAAGATATTCAATTTCTCTAATACCTGCATACTGACCTGGCTCGATTGGGTCTATCGAATCGGCATGAATCCAAACAACATCACCATATGCAAGGGTAACATCATCATCTATATATTCTCTTACCTCACCTGAATAAATAATACAACCATTAGATAAAAAATAGTAATCATCATTATAAATACCAATAACTTTTAAAA
>CAMWUF010000083.1 GCA_947177375.1 uncultured Ruminococcus sp. | reverse complement strand
ATTTTCATATTGACATATTTGAGAAAGCGTGCTATAATAGGAAAAGTCCAGAAAAGTTGGATAAAATATGCGTGGAAGCGAAAGGTTGCTGGCGGTTTGTCAGGTAATTTTCGTGGAGTATGTTCAGTCAGGAACTGAACGGCAAGGAATGATGACACAGTATGTGCAGTCGGACAAGTAATTTTGAAAATTGCTTTTTGTGTGACGATAAAAGGACAGTTTTTTCGCTGTCTGTCAATTCTGACTGTGTGATTTTTTCCGAGGTCTTGCCAAATAAGATTTCGGTTTTTTGTATTGATTACGAAAATGAAACACTCGGATAAGTGGAAAGAAATTTTGTCAGAATTCCTAGCCCCCAAAAACTGCGTTTTTAATTGTTTTTAAGGAGGCGAAATAAGATGGCAGTAAGCGAAAAAATCAGAATCAAAATTAAAGGCTATGAGCATGCTACAGTAGATGCAGCAGCAGCTAAAATTGTAGAAGCAGCGAAAAGAAGCGGTGCAAGTGTTTCAGGTCCTATTCCGTTACCAACAGAAAAGGAAATTGTTACAATTCTTCGTGCAGTACACAAGTACAAAGACAGCCGTGAACAGTTTGAACAGCGTACTCATAAGCGTTTGATTGATGTCATTCGTCCAACAGAAAAGACGGCTGACGCACTCCGTAAATTGGAGTTGCCTGCAGGTGTTGACATTGTAATGGAAGTCAAGTAATCCCTGTATTCCCGATTATTATATAATAATATAGTAATCAGGTCATGTCGGAAATTTCCGACCAATAACCATAAGGAGGAAAAAACATGAAAAAAGGTATCATCGGCAAAAAAATTGGTATGACACAGATTTTTGACGAAAATGGCAAAGTCATTCCAGTAACTGTCGTAGAGGCTGGCCCTTGTCAGGTTGTACAAGTGAAAACAGTCGAAAATGATGGCTATGCAGCTGTTCAGCTCGGTTTTGGCGATAAAAAAGCAAACAGAGTGAATAAGCCTGAAAAAGGTCATTTTGATAAAGCAAATGCTGGTTACAAGAAAACTCTGAAAGAATTTAAACTGGAAGATTCTGCATTAGAAGCAGGCAGCTTGGTAAAAGCTGATGTATTCGCAGTTGGCGATATTGTAGATGTTTCTGGTACAAGCAAAGGTAAAGGTTTTCAAGGTGCTATCAAGCGTCACAATCAGCATAGATTAAAAGAAACACACGGTACAGGTCCTGTTCACAGACAGGCTGGTTCTATGGGTGCTTGTTCTTCTCCATCCAGAATTTACAAGGGCAAGGGCATGGCAGGTCATATGGGTGCTGAAAAAGTAACCGTGCAGAATCTCGAAATTGTAAAAGTAGATGCTGAAAATAATCTGATTGCAATTAAAGGTGCTATTCCAGGTCCTAAGGGTGGCATTGTAACAATTGTTGACAGTGTAAAAGCGTAAGAAAGGAGGAGCTGAAAAATGGCAACTGTAAAAGTATTTGATATGTCCGGCAGTGAAGTTTCTTCTACTGAGCTTGCAGACAGCGTATTTGGCATTGAACCAAATGTAGCTGTTATGCATATGGCAGTCGTAAATTATCTTGCAAATCAGCGTCAGGGTACACAGTCAACTTTGACTCGTACTGAAGTAAGTGGCGGTGGCAGAAAGCCTTGGAGACAAAAAGGCACTGGCAATGCAAGACAGGGTTCTATTAGAGCTCCCCAGTGGAGACATGGCGGTGTGGCTATTGGCCCTAAGCCAAGAAGTTATAGATATTCTCTGAATAAGAAAGTTCGTAGATTGGCTATGAAGTCTGCACTCTCTACTAAGGTTCAGGAAGGCAATTTAATCGTTCTTGATACACTTACAATGGACGAGTACAAGACAAAGACAATCGTTGCAATGCTCAAAGCTCTTGGCGTTGAGAAAAAAGCATTGATTGTAACGGCTGATGCAGATGCAAAAGTTTATAAAAGTGCAGCAAATATCTCTGGTGTGAAAACAACACATGTTGGCACTCTGAATGTTTATGATATTCTGAACGGCGGTAAATTTATCGTTGCAAAGAATGCCATTGCAAAAATTGAGGAGGTGTATGCATAATGAAAGCACCACAGGATATTATTATCAGACCAATTATTACAGAGCAAAGCATGGACGGTTTGCCAAATGGCAAGTACACATTCCAGGTTGCAAAAGATGCAAATAAACTGGAAATCAAGGACGCTGTAGAAGAGCTTTTCAATGTTGAAGTTGTAAAAGTAAATACAGTAAATTGCCGTGGTAAACAGAAAAGAGTAGGCAGATTTGTTGGTAAGACCGCTTCTTATAAGAAAGCGATTGTGACAATTAATCCAGAGCCTGTCAATGAAAAGGGTACAAAGAAAGCCGACAAAAAGAAAGGTACAATTGAATTTTTTGACGGCATGTATTAATAAATTAATGAATTGTATTTTTTTCAGATATGTATGGGGAAATGCTTCCCGCAAACAGCATTTTATTTAAGGAGTGAAATAAATGGCAATCAAGAGCTATAAGCCAACTTCTCCGTCTAGACGTCAGATGACAGTGACAGATTATTCTGTATTGAGCAAAGACGCTCCAGAGAAGAGTTTGCTTGAACCGCTGAAAAAGAAAAGCGGTAGAAACAGCTATGGTCGTATTACAGTTCGTCATAGAGGCGGCGGAAATAGAAGAAAATATCGTGTAATTGATTTCAAGCGTGATAAAGAAGCTATGGACGCAAAAGTTTTGACTTTGGAATATGACCCAAATAGAAGTGCATTTATCGCATTAGTGCAGTATGAGGACGGCGAAAAGCGTTATATTCTCGCACCTCATGGCTTGAAAGTCGGCGATGTTGTCCGTGCAGGTGCAGATGCTGATATTAAAGCTGGTAATGCATTGAAATTAATTGATATTCCAGTTGGTACGTTTATTCATGCAATTGAACTTTACCCTGGAAAAGGCGCACAGCTTGTCAGAAGTGCAGGCAATATGGCACAGTTAATGGGCAAAGAAGGCGGTTATGCATTAATTCGTCTGCCCAGCGGTGAAATGAGAAAAGTTCCGATTAATTGCAAAGCATCTATTGGTCAGGTTTCTAATATTGACCATGAAAATGTAAATTATGGTAAAGCTGGTAGAAAACGTCATATGGGCTGGAGACCTACAGTTCGTGGTTCTGTTATGAACCCATGCGATCACCCACATGGTGGTGGTGAAGGTAAATCACCTGTTGGACGTCCTGGACCTGTGACACCTTGGGGCAAGCCTGCTTTGGGTTACAAAACCAGAAAAACACATAATCGTACGGATAAATATATTGTAAAACGCCGTAACGGCAAGTAATCGGAAAGGAGGAACTGTATAATGAGCAGAAGTATCAAAAAAGGTCCTTATGTGCAGGAAGTTCTCCTCAAGAGAGTCATTGCCATGAACGAGGCAGGAGAAAAGAAAGTACTCAAGACTTGGAGCCGTTCTTCCACAATCTTTCCGGATTTTGTTGGACACACGTTTGCAGTGCATAACGGCAAGAATCATGTTCCAGTTTATGTGACAGAAGATATGGTTGGTCACAAGCTTGGTGAATTTGCACCAACAAGAACGTTTAAGGGACATGCTGGTTCTAAGACATCCAACAACGGTAAGAAGTAATAGCGGAAGGAGGAGTTAATCAATGGAAGCTAAAGCAACTCTGAGTAATGTCCGCATTTCTCCTAGAAAAGTGCAGATTGTGCTGGACTTAATCAGAAATCAGTCTACAGAAAAAGCACTGGCAACGCTTCGCCTCACACCTAAGGCAGCAAGTCCAATTCTGGAAAAGCTTTTGAAGTCCGCTATTGCAAATGCAGACAATAATCATAGCATGAATAAAGATAATCTTTATGTTTCTGAATGCTATGTAACGCCCGGTCCTATTATGAAGCGTGTAATGCCAAGAGCACAGGGCAGAGCTTATCGTATTCTGAAAAGAACATCTCATATCACTGTTGTAGTGAAAGAGCAGGAAAATTAATTTTTGAGAAAGGAGAGGCTACTCGAGAAAAATAAAAATTTTCTTGATATTAATTTATTAATTAATTAATATATTAAGTAGCAGGTTAGGCGAATGGGTCAGAAAGTGAATCCACACGGTCTGCGTGTTGGTGTAATTAAAGACTGGGATTCTCGCTGGTATGCGAAAAAAGCTGATTTCGGTGATATGCTGGTAGAAGATTATAATATCAGAAATTATATCCTGAAAACACTCAAGCCTATGGGCGTGCCACGTGTGGAAATTGAACGCTTTGCAGAAGACAAAGTGAGAATTCATATTCATTGTGCAAAACCAGGTTTGGTAATCGGCAAAGGCGGTGCTGAAATCGAAAAGCTGAGAGCAAAACTGGAAAAAATGATGGGCAAGCAGGTTGCAATTAATATTCTTGAAATTAAACAGCCTGATTTAGATGCACAGTTGGTAGCTGAAAAAATTGCACATGATTTGGAAGAACGTGTTTCTTTCAGACGTGCTATGAAGCAGTCTATCAGCAGAGCAATGAGATTAAATGCAAAGGGCATTAAAGTTATGGTTTCTGGCAGATTAGCTGGTGCAGAAATTGCACGTTCTGAAAGCTATCATGAAGGAACAATTCCATTGCAGACTATCAGAGCTGATATTGATTATGGCTTTGCAGAAGCTGATACAACTTATGGAAAGCTTGGCGTGAAAGTCTGGATTTATAAAGGCGAAGTTCTCAAGGGCGATGCTGCGAAAGCTATGGCAGCAAGAGAAAGAACTGAGAGAAAACGCAGAGATAACAGAAACGACAGAAAGCGTGACGACAGAAGAAATAATTTCCGTGGTGAAAGACGTGGAAATAATAATTCTCGCAACGCAAGAAGAGAAGGAGGAAACAAGTAATATGTTACTTCCAAAAAGAGTAAAATATCGTCGTGTTCATAGAGGACGTCTGACGGGTAAAGCCTACAGAGGCAATAAAGTAAGTTATGGTGATTTCGGTTTGCAGGCACTTGAACCTGCTTGGATTACTTCTAATCAGATTGAATCCGCCCGTATCGCTATGACAAGATATATCAAGAGAGGCGGTCAGGTTTGGATTAAAATTTTCCCTGACAAGCCAATTACAGAAAAGCCTGCTGAAACCCGAATGGGTTCTGGTAAAGGTTCTCCAGAATATTGGGTTGCTGTTGTAAAACCGGGCAGAGTGTTGTTTGAAATCAAGGGCGTTCCGGAAGAAACAGCAAGAGAAGCAATGCGTCTTGCAATGCATAAACTGCCTATCAAGTGCAAGTTTATTCTCAAAGAAACTGAACCGACAGCAGAGTAAGGAGGGGAGTACGCAATGAAAGCAACAGAAATCAAAGAGATGTCTGTCGAAGAAATGAATCAGAAGCTTGTCAGCCTCAAAAAAGAGCTTTTTGCACTCCGCTTTCAGCTTGCAATCAGTCAGCTGGATAATACAGCAAAAGTAAAGGCTGTTAAGAAAGATATTGCACGTGTGAAAACCTGTCTGCGTGAGGCAGAACTTGCACAAAACGCAAAGTAAGATAGGAGGAAAAACGCTGTGGCTGAAAGAAATCTGAGAAAGACAAGAACAGGTCTAGTTGTCAGCGACAAAATGGATAAAACTGTTGTTGTTGCAATTGTTGACAATGTAAAACATCCGTTGTATAAAAAAATCATCAAGCGTACAGTTCGCCTGAAAGCACATGATGAAAACAACGAATGCAGAGTTGGTGACCGTGTATCAG
>CAMWUF010000082.1 GCA_947177375.1 uncultured Ruminococcus sp. | reverse complement strand
GTTCTGGTTACGCCTGGGCGGCTTCCACTTTGGCTCTTTTCGATTTAGAAATTTTATTAATAAACGAAGATTTTCCAACATTGGGAATGCCAACAATCATTAATCTGACTGGTCTGCCAGTCATACCAGATTTTTTTCTTTTTTCCAGTAAATCTTTTAATAATTTTTCCCTCACAACTGGAATAAAATTTTTCATGCCTTTGCCACTGATACAATCCATTGCCAATGCTGGAATGCCTTGCTTCTGATACCAGGACACCCATTTTGCAGTCGCATTTGCATCTGCAATATCTGCTTTATTTAAAACTACCATGTAAGGCTTACTATGCATTAACTCTGCTAATTCTGGATTACAACTGCTGAACGGAATCCTTGCATCTAAAATTGCAACAACACCATCTACAAGCGATAAATTTGCTGAAATCATTCGCTTTGTTTTTGTCATATGCCCTGGGAACCATTGAATTGTTCCAATTTGAATTTTTTGTTCTGGCATGGTAATCCTCACTTTCAGATATTTATTTTATTACACCAATACTTTCCAACGGATATAATCTTAATAATACAATTCCTTCAATTGCTTCTTCAGCAACAAGTCCGACTTCTGCATAACGACTATCCATAGAAATATCACGATTATCACCCATCACAAATACAAACCCTTCAGGAATTATAACAGGATATGTAAATGCATTATCTGTACTTGGCAATTGTGTAATCGTATTTGTATATAACTCTTCCTGCGGTTCGCCGTTGATATAAACAATACCTTCTTCAGAGTTAATCTCTAGCATTTCCCCACCAACAGCAATAACACGTTTTACAATGCTTTTATGCAAGCCATCAGATTCATATAAAAAACCATCTTGCCCAAAAAGCACAGAATTTTCTGCATTAATAATCACAACATCACCGCTATTGGGTCTATGATTCAGCTGAAACACAAGCAATTTATCTGTATCTTGAAGCGTGGGCAACATGGAATCGCCTTTTACTGTTGCAATTTGAAACACATATGCAAACAGAAGAACCATGATTTGAATTGGAATAATTGCCCAACCAGCAATGTCAAGAAATTCACCAATAAATTTATGAATCTTTGGATTTCTTGAAAAAATTACATATTCTTTCATTGCTTAGTCTCCTATCAGGCAATCAGCCTATAAACCCAATTGTATCAAACACAGGATGTTGTTTTTCTCCATCAGTTTCCATATTACACAAACGGAAATAAGCTTTTCCAAGAATATCTTCCTTTGCAACTAATCCAACAAAAACGCTTCTGCTATCTGTAGAATGATTTCTATTATCTCCCATAACAAACACATAGCCTTCTGGTACTATCATTGGATAAGAAAAAGCACCATCATTTGAGCGAACTGCTTCATTTACATAAGGCTCATCTAAAGCTTCATCATCTACATAAACGAGTCCTTCGTCCACTCGGATATCAATTTTCTGCCCCTCAGTTGCAATGACACGTTTAATAATATTTTCATTCAGTCCATAGCCACTATTCACAACATTGCCATCATTATCCAGAACATGCCCATTAGAATTATAAACAACTACAATATCACCTTGTTTGGGAGTATATAATAATCTAAGCATAACTAATCTGTCTTGGTTTTGCAGTGTTGGCACCATAGAGTTTCCATCTACAGTAACAGGTCTAGTCAGATAAGAAATCAATAATACCACCACAAACAAAGTTATCAGCATTGTTTCTATAATTTCTACAATATCATTAAATAAATTTTTTTTCTTTTCTTCTGGAGTTAAATTTTTTTCAATTCTATTTTCTGCATTTTCCTGAATTGGTTCTAAAGATTCCATTGCCTCACCTCTTTTATGACAAATCGCAAAAATTCATAAAATATGCAAAAAAGGGACAACCTGTCCCTCCTTGCAACATGCAGTACAAAAACAGCGATATTACTAGCTGTTTTTGCACTAGCTACATGTGCGAATCAAACTAATTTTTCTTTTAACTTAGCAGCTTTGCCCACTCTGTCACGCAGATAATATAATTTTGCTCTGCGGGCTTTACCGTGTCTTACTAACTCTACCTTGTCAACAACAGGGGAGTGCAAAGGGAACACACGTTCAATGCCACAACCATGAGCAACACGTCTTACAGTGAAAGTTTCACTGATACCACCATGTTTTTTGGCAATTACAGTACCCTCAAATACTTGAATACGGCTTTTTTCGCCTTCTTGAATTCTTACATGAACTTTTACAGTATCACCGATTTCAATCACAGGCACGTTTTCTTTCAGACTTGCATCACTAATTAATTTCAATGCATCCATGTTCATTTCCTCCTAAATTTCCGATTCTTCATACACGGGAATTCATTTTTGCAAAAATTTTGCAATCTCCGTCAGCGGACGAATCTATTTAATGTCTTACGGCATTAACCCTCATTTTGACAGAAACATCAAAACGGATTTCAAATGCTTATATATCATAGCATATTTTGAGAAAAAATGCAAGTGTTTTTACAAAAATTCTTGAGAATTTTTGCAAAAAATTTTTGTCCTGCACAGATAATTTATCAAAATTGGCTTCCCTGCGTATTTTTTAAATGCATCTATTACAACGCTGGTATTAATATTTCCATCATTACCAGCAGGTAATTTTAAAATTAATTTTAATTTATTATCTTGTGTGCTGATTTTTTCAATTTTTAATACTGGTTTAATATCAATTTCACGCATGCCTTTTTTAGTTCTTTTCTGTGTTAAAATTTCAGGCTGATGAAAAAAATTTAACCAGCATGATTTTAAATCTGCAATTTCAGGGGAGGACAGTTCCAGAATATATTCTGCACTTGTAATATCTTGTGCTTGGTTATCAGGCTCACGCACACAAATTGCATGTAACCCTTTTGGCAAAGCAGAATTTAATTTTTCTAAAATTTCTTGTTCTGAAACTTCTTCTGTTAGTCTTAAATCCATGACTTCACAAATACTTTCTGTCCCAAGTGATAACGCTAACGGAAACATTAAATATAAATGCGGATGAAATCCTTCTGTATACCATGCAGGCAATCCTGAACGTCTCACAGAGCGAATCATACAGCGATTTAAATCTAAATGTGAAATATATTTCATATTATCTTTTTTTTCAAAAATAATTCTATAATCTTTCAAAAACAAGCCCTCCCAAGAGATTGATTTGTACCACAGCCAGTACAAGATTCCCGACAAGATTTTGTGATTTGTTCCTGATGTGCTTTTTGATTCTCACGAATTAAAAATTTTCTGGAAATAAAATAATCCAGATGACTCCACGGCATAATTTCATCATAATTTCTGGTACGATTGGCATAAAATTCTGGTGATAGATTATTTTTTCTAAAAGCCTCATACCATTTTGAAGCATTAAAAAATTCTTCCCAACTATCCATATGACAGCCATTTTTCCAAGCATCATAAATCACAGCACAAAGTCTTCTGTCACCTCTTGCCAGAACTGCTTCCATTTGACTGACATCAGAAATATGCATACTGGTTTTTATTTTTTTTGATGTAATTGCTTTTTTTAAAATTTTCTGCTTTCTTAAAATTTCATCTTTTGTAGCCTGTGGCTCAAATTCAAACGGTGTGAATGGCTTTGGCACAAATGTCGCTGTACTAACAGAAACTTGTAATTTGCCTTTGGCATGTTCTGGCATATGATAAAATAAATCCACAATTTTTTGTGCTAACGCTGCAATGCCAATAATATCTTCATCTGTTTCAGTTGGCAGTCCCATCATGAAATATAATTTTACTGCTGTATAGCCTCCTGCAAATGCAATCTGACAAGTTTTCATGACTTCTTCTTCTGTGATATTTTTATTAATGACATCACGCAATCTTTGTGTACCTGCTTCAGGTGCAAATGTCAAGCCACTTTTTCTGATTCTTGTGACTTTATCCAGCACAGATTTAGAAAAATTATCAATTCTAAGAGATGGCAAAGATAAATTAATATGCTCTTGTTCTGTATATTCCAGTAACTCATCAAAAATTTTTTCAATCTGCGAATGGTCACTTGTACTTAACGAAGACAAAGATAATTCATCATAGCCAGAATTTTTACAAAGCGTAATGCCTTGTTGACAAATTTTTTCTGCTGATTTTTCCCGAAACGGTCGATATAAAAAACCAGCTTGACAAAATCGACACCCACGAATACAGCCTCTTAAGACTTCTACAGAAATTCTATCATGTACAGGCTCAATAAACGGAACAACAACTTGTTCTGGATAATAACACTTGTCCAGATTTTTTATCACACGTTTTTTAATTATTTTTGGTGCATTTTCATGTGGCAGAATTTCTTTTACAGTACCATTTTCATGATAATTTACTTCATAAAAAGATGGTACATAAATGCCCTCTATCTGGCAAGCTTGTTTTAAAAATTCAGACCTTGTTGCACCAGCATGTTTCATAGTATGATATAAATCTAATAATTCTAAATTGACTTCTTCTCCCTCACCCAGAATAAACAAGTCAAAAAAATCTGCTAACGGCTCAGGATTACAAGCACAAGGACCTCCTGCTACCACCAAAGGAGCAAGCTGTTCCCCACGGTCTTTTTGTAATACAGGTACACCTGCTAAATCCAGCATATTTAGAATATTTGTATAAGACATTTCATATTGCAGTGTAAAACCAATAAAATCAAAGTCTTTAATTGCATCACCGCTTTCTAATGCATACAGCAAAATATGTTCTTGACGCATAATTTTTTCCATATCTACCCACGGAGCAAACACACGCTCACACCAATAATTTTCACGTTCATTCATGAGAGAATATAAAATTTTCATACCTAAATGCGACATGCCAACATCATAAATATCTGGAAAACAAAAAGCAAATCGCACATCAATTTTAGATTTATCTTTTATAATTTCACCAACTTCACCGCCAGTATAGCGTGATGGTTTCTGTACATCTAATAAAAATTTTTCTATCTTATTTTTCATCATAAATAACAACCTCATAATAAATTCAATAAACTATTTTTTATATTTTATCATAAATTTTATGACTTGTCAATCATAAATTCAGAAACTGCAAGATATACTGCCATAAGATATATCACAGGATTTTTTACATGATAATAATAACCTGCTGAAATTACTGCAATAGATAATAACACACAAACTATATTTAAAATTTGCAAAAGCTCTGATTTATTTTCTAAAACACAATGAAGCATTGCACCACCGTCTAAAATTTTATAAGGCAATAAATTAAATATTCCCATACTAGCATGTAACATGGCTGTTTCAGAATTTATATTCCAGAATAAAATCGCAAATAATAAATTTACTACAGGTCCACTGAAATAAATACAAAAAGATTGTCCTGTACTTAATAAACAAGTATTTGTCAGCATTTGCATTCCTGATGCATGTAATTTAATTTCTCTCACACCTGCTCCTGTTAAGCACATGACGAATCCATGCCCTAATTCATGTAATAGACAAACTAGTAATATTTTTCGCATAATAACATTTTCTGATTGCAAAAATACTAATGCCAGCATTGCAGGAAATCCAAAATCTATGATAATTCTACAGTTTTTTAATTTTAACTCCACAAATTTTTCACCCAATTTATCAATTCTTCTACCCAGATTTCTGATGGTGCATGTGAATAATTTTCAAATAAATTTACTGTATTTTGAAAAATGCTTTCATCATAAATTCTAATTGCAAATAATGCTGTTAAAATTAAAATACAAATAATATAT
>CAMWUF010000081.1 GCA_947177375.1 uncultured Ruminococcus sp. | reverse complement strand
ATTAAAAAGGAATTTTACATTATTAGGGAGATTTTTTATGTACACAGCTATTAAAAATTATTGTGAAAATCAAAATACAAACGGTTTGTTCTTGATGGATATGCCAACAGGATTTGGAAAAACTTATTCTGTGTTAAAGTACATTTTTGAATCTTGTTTGAAAGAAGAGAACAAAAACCGATTGTATTTTTTTATTACCCCATTAAAAAAGAATCTTCCTGAAGATGAGCTGAGACATTTTTTTGAAAAAGCTGGAAAAATAGAAGAATTTTATAAAAAGTATCTTTTTATTGACTCTAATAGTGAGTGTGCCATGAAACATTATTCTGAAAAGATGAAAAGTGAAATCCCATCCGAAATTACGGAAAGTAAGGCATTTAAACATTTTGAACAAGAAGTAGAATTTTTGCAAAAACAAAGAGATTCTAATGATTATGCACTCCAACTATTATTGAAAAATGCAGAAAACAATTTCCGTGAACATACTGAACCAGCTTTTCGACGACTTATACAAGAAAAACTTGAGATATTCCCTGATACAAAACAGCGTATTCATGCTATTAAAAATGATAGAAAATGGAAATGGATTGGAGAACTTTATCCTGCCATATTTACACAGGAGCGACAGATTATTTTTCTTAGTATGGATAAATTTCTTCGTAAAAATTCACCGATTGTAGAACCATCTTATTATTTTTATAACAGTAATCTCATCGACAATGCAATTATTTTTATTGATGAGTTTGATTCCAGTAAAGAAACTATTTTGAATTATATCATAAGCAATGGACTACAGGGGAAAATTGACCCTATCTGTTTATTTAAGTCAATTTATTCTGCATTAAAAACAAACGATTTTCCAAAAGAACTTACAATATCGTTCAAAACCGGAAGAACTTCAAGATATTTGGATAATCTGCTGAAAAACATGCGTAAAAAAGCAGAAAAATTATACAATATTTATGAACTTAACTTTTTACATAGAACGGCATCAGATGTGGAAAATAATGATAAAAATTTTTTGTTTCAAGATTATCAGTTTCATTCTGTCCTAAAGGGAGATAATCGCTATATTACTTCAGTTAGTGACCGCAAAGCAAAACAGAATATCATTCATTTCACGCAAACAAAACCTGAATGTGAAAAATATAATATTCATTCTATGCTAGGAGAACTTCGAGGTTTCATTCAGTTGTTTCAAGGTATGGTAAGCCAGCTCGCCTATCATTACAAGAAAGTTCGGAATAAACAGCATCAGAACGAAGAAAACGAACTTACACAGGAAGAAGCTGTCCGTTCTGTACTGGATTTGTTTCAGCTTAGTAAAGAAGATACAGATTACCTGACTACTCAAATTATGTTGAATAAATTCAGAATTGAACAGGATGAAAAAGTCGAATTTGACCAGAGTGTCTATGAAAAAGGATTCCGCTACTATTGTTTTGAAAATTCTGCTCTACATCATATGCGAACAAGGATTATGATGTGTTCTTTCCAGAATTCACCGGAAAAATTACTTTTACAGATTTGTAAACATGCTAAAGTTATTGGAATTTCCGCTACTGCTACGATATCAACAGTAATCGGCAATTTCGACTTGGAATATCTTCAAGCCAAACTGCATGAAAGATACTATATACTTCCGGATGAAGAATATGAGAGACTATCACAAGAGTTTCATCATTCACAGATTGGTTATCAATCTCAAATCCAGATTCATACGGAACTTCTTGACACTTCTGATTACTCTGTACAAACGTGGCTGAATATTTTTCAGGATTCTGACTTAGCCGGAGAAGTTTATAATTCTCTGGAAATAAATGTAGAGAAAGAAGGTAATTCTCACTACCATCATGAAAGATATGCCAGGATTGCTATGGTTTTCAAGGAATTCCTGATCCATAACGACATTCAGTCCATGCTTTGCTTTCTGACAAAACACCCAAAAGAGAATGATGATACACGGCTGAATCTAAGAGAGCTCAGAAAAGTATTGAAATATGTTGCAGACAGCGTACATTCTGATTTTAATGTAAAAAAGTCTGTGATATGTCTTACAAGTGATAATTACGAAAGAGAAAAGAAAGCAATTACTGCCAGACTTGCCGGAAATGAAAAATTATTTGTGATTTCCACTTATCAGACAATCGGAGCAGGGCAGAATCTGCAATATCCTGTTCCTGAATCATTAAAGGGAAAACTGATTTGTTCAAATTCGTATCTGCCAAGGGAAGAAAAAGATTTTGATGCAATTTATCTGGACAAACCTACAAATCTTCTTGTTAATATGAGACAGAATTGGAAAGAGGAAGATTTTGCTAAATATATATTTCAGATAGAATTTTTGCAGGAAAACGCAGAACTTTCAATGAAAGATGCCATAGAATATATCAAAATGGCATTTCGCTGCTATATGACAGGCGAAAAAAGAAGAATCATGTCAGAAGAAAATATTTATCATAAGAAAAGCATTGTCATGTATGCCACTCGAATCATCAATCAGGCAATCGGTCGTATCTGTCGAACAAATCAAAAAAAAGACAATATTTACATCTTTGCTGACAAAAGAATTTCTGATTGTATTGATTTATCTGTGACTGACAAACGCATTTTAAATTACGAATTTCTTGCACTTATAGACAAAATTAAAACAATCCGGACAGAATTTCTGGTTGATGAAACGTTAAAAAATAAAGCAGAACTTGCCTCTACCCGTTCTTATCTTGCGATTGACCATATACTGAATCACGAATGGACAGAGAACACGATGAGAACATGGGCAAAACTAAGACAATTTTTTATGCAACACCCAACAGCTTCCAAAAAGGAAGCATCAGAAAACCCTATTTACAGAAATTATGTAGAACTACCTGAAAAAAATAATGTCCTATATTATAATCAGAATGAAGATTTTCACGAAGTCAGCATTTTCTTTACACAGACAAAAAATACCCAGACATTGAATGCCGAAAATACACGACTTCCACGCCTGATGAAATGGCAGGCTCTCTATGAGTACTTTATTTCACAAGGTTATGCAACAGCCTTTCAGCCAAATGACTATATTTTATCCCCACCTTTTTGGAATAATATTTATAAGGGGGCATTAGGTGAGATTGTTGGAAGTTTCTGGTTCCAGCAGGTACTTGGTATTCAACTTGAAGAATTAACTAGTCCAGATGAGTTTGAACTATTTGATTTCAAAATAGAAGAAAAGAAAATCTATATTGATTTTAAAAACTGGAGTGAAGCAACAACCAGATTATTTGATGATGAAATTGAAAAAATAAAGAGAAAAGCAAAGCAATGTGAGTGCAGATATGTCATCATTGCCAATATTTTAACAAGAAAAAATTATGAAATTCGGAAACTCACTTATGAGGGAATTGATTTTCTAATGATTCCATCACTTCTGAATGATATAGAAGATGGAACAATTTGTGTAAATCAAGTAGCAGCGAAAGAAATCAAGGAGATATACCAATGAGTGCACCAATCAAAACGAATCAGCTTATTTATATGCTGAATTATAAAGAAATTGATAAAAATTATGATATTTTTAATATAAAGACTACGAAAAATTTTAGGAGTGGTGCATATATCCTGATTGATGCACCCTTTCTTGAAAGAAATGTCTGTGCTGTACGTTTTCTAAGAGGTAAAAATTTTTATGTTCTCATGCATCATGATGAACAAAATAAAAAACGACTTCAAAAAACCATTGCCGATTTGAAAGATGGAGATACAATTACTCTTGAGCCAGTAAAAAGCAGTGAATTGGAAGACTGGATATTATTACAGCTTTTATTAAACAGTCTTGGGAGTACCCAGCACCATTTACTGAAATTTAACAATCTCACAGGACATTTATACTGCTTTCATCCTGACTGGATTGAGAAAAATAAAAATGTCATCTGGAAAATTCCATGTCTTGAACTAAGTCTTACACCTAAATGCTGTTTACAGCTTGATGTTCGTACATTTACTTCTACACTTCTGAAACATCAAATGACCTTTAAAAGAAAAAAATTTGAAGACTATTCCCAATATGTACTCTCCATGACCCATAATACACTTCGCAGAAAACTGAAAGAAGATAAAGTCCCTGTATTTATCCAAAGACAAGTTGATGGAAGGAAAACAAGCAATATTGATTTTCTGAATGTACTAAACTTTCAGAATTTTGCAAAAAGTAAAATGGGAATCTTATCGGAAACGGTGCTTCGGTTCAATAAAATCTTCAAAAATATGGCACACATAGATTTTGATGAGGTTTCTGAATATATTTCCCTTAATGGAGTTAGATATGGAGCAGAAGAAGATAAAGCTTTCATTAAACAAAAACTCCAAACACAAACAATCCGAATTGTAGATACGATTGACAATGAAGAATCAAAGTCATTCTGCCAAAAAATGAAAGAACATTTACTGAAAGAATATCAGATTACTTCCAAAATTGGAAAAAGAATTGATAAAGACTGCCTGAATCTTCGGTTAATTCATGATGCTACTTACTATCAAGGCGAAAAAGATCCTCATCAGGAACAGCATTCAGGTATTGCCATACAGCATATTACTCTTGAAAATTTTGCTGATAACGTTAAAAATGCAACTTCTACAGTGATTCATGAATTACTTATCCAATCAGATTTACAGGAGGGAAAAATTCGCTTGTTTGACTGGACAAAACTAGGTCTGACAGAAGATATTTCCTTTGGTATATCTGGAGACATAGATGAAGCGATAGAGCGTTACTTTTTTATGTGTATCCATCCAGACGGAACATTTTTCGTTAAGGAACAGGAACCAAGCTTATTTGAACAGACAGAATATAGTCAGTGTGCCGAAATTTTTTTAGAATCTAAGAAAAGTCATCAACCCGTCAGAGGCATCATTCGAGACAGTCATGGAAATATCAATACAATCCATGAGACAGGTTGGTTTACCATTCCTGAAATATTTAGCATTCGTGAAGAACTGGAAAACAAAAACACTGCAATCCGAAATCGTGAAAAAAGAGATCTCCTGTTTCCTTCTGTCATTGATATTAAGTATTTTCAAAAGGATAACAGTACATACTACTTTGCAGGAGAGGTAGGAAATGGAATGCACTACAAACTGCACACTGCTGTAAATATCCGCAAAATCAAGCCATACCAAGGTGCACCATTGCTTTTTGATAAACTTCTTCCGTTAATGGATGTGCCTTTTGTGCGAAACAAAAAACTGACAGTGCTTCCTTTCCCGTTTAAATATTTGCGTGAATACGTTCAGCGATTAAAAAAATAAATTAAAATAATTAAATATATAAAACTAAAAGCACTTCCACTAAGGGACAGTGCTTTTTCTACTTATACAGTTGCTTCTGTTTTCTCACCAAGAAAACAGATTTTATCATCTTAAGAGATGCTGGTACTATCGAGACATAAAATATCTGTACGATGATTATCTATGATATTCATTTTCTGTAATGTTTTAAAATTTTTTTGAAATGTACAGGGGGTAAGGTATACTCAATTTACTCATGGAGAAAAGATAAAGAAAGAACACATTAAAAGTACAGATTATAGCAGATAAAAAGAAAAAAATATCTTGAGTAACGTGAGTTCGAAGAAAAAAGATAGAAAAAAACGCCAGAATCTGTTATAATGAGAATAACAACAAACTCAGAGAACAGAAAGGCGGTTTTTTCTATGGAACAGGTGGCAATATTTTGTGATGTAGATGATTTTTGTAAAGCATACGAGGAATACATGCAAATCAATTTTCAAAAATTCAGTAAATTTGCATGAGTGTTTTTGATGATTTTG
>CAMWUF010000080.1 GCA_947177375.1 uncultured Ruminococcus sp. | reverse complement strand
CTTATATACTGATTCATTGTAGAATGGAATTTTTAAAATTAAAAAAGAAATATACTAAAAAATTATAATAATTATTAATTTTTATGCAAATCTCCCCATTCACACATGGTATCTAAAATAGGAATTAAAGACTTGCCACGTTCTGTTAAGCGATATTCTACTTTTGGGGGAATCTGAGGGTATTCTTTTCTGTGAATTAATTTATCAGCTTCTAATTGTCTTAGTGTTGCAGTTAAAGTTTTATAAGAAATATTGCCAATATAGCGTTGCATTTGATTAAATCTTACAGGTTCATAATGCATAAGCGTATATAAAATAAACATTTTATATTTTCCCTGTATTAAATGCATGGTATAATAAAAGCCTGTATTTTCAAGCTTTGCATTTTGAATGCATTCTAAATTGCTCATGATAATAAAACACTCTCCTTTAGGTAAGTACTTGACATTTTATAAAATCATGTTATAATAATAACACAGCAATTTCTAAAAGTCAATGCTGAAATAAAAATTTTTAAATCTGGAGGTATGTATTATGGGCAAGAAAATTCTTGTATTAACAGGAAGTCCAAGAAAAAATGGCAATAGTTTTGCTATGACAGACGCATTTATTCAGACAGCCGAACAAAATGGACATACTGTCACACGGTTTGATACAGCTATGATGAAAATTTCAGGTTGCCGTGCCTGTCAGACATGTTATTCTACTGGAAAAGCATGTACATTTGATGATGATTTTAATAAAATTGCACCAGCAATTCTTGATGCAGATGTCATTGTATTTACAATGCCAGTTTACTGGTATTCTATTCCTGCACAAATTAAAGCTGTGATTGACAGAATTTTTTCACTTGTGATTGGCGGAAAGGATATTGCAGGCAAAGAATGTGCTTTAATTACTTGTTGTGAAGAAGATGATATGACTGTTATGGACGGTGTACGCATTCCAATTGAACGTTCCGCAAAATTAAACAAATGGACTATGATTGGTGAAGTATTAGTCCCAAGTGTATTAAATATTGGCGATATTGACAAAACAGATGGCTGTCAACAGGCAATTGCACTTGCAAATAAGCTTTAATAGGAGAAATGATAATATGAATCAGAAAATTGTAATTTTAAACGGCAGTCCTAGAAAAAATGGCAATACTTCTGCATTAACAGCTGAATTTACCAGAGGTGCAGAAGAATCTGGAAACAGTGTTGTAGAATTTTTTCTTGATGAAATGGAAATTCATGGCTGTAAAGGCTGTTTTGGCGGTCATAGCAGTAAAGTCTGTCCTTGTGTGCAGAAAGATGATATGCAGAAAATTTATCCTGCTGTCAAAGAAAGTAATATTATTGTTTTTGCAACGCCTTTATATTACTGGCATATGAGCGGACAAATCAGAATCGCAATTGACAGACTATTTGCATTAGAAGAAAATGACGGAAATTTATTAAGAGGACATGACAGAAAAGCCGTTTTGCTTATGTCAGCAGAAGGAAATGGCTTTGAAGATATTTTAAATTATTATCAGCATTTGATGGGACATTTAAAATGGGAAAGTTTAGGGCATGTTCTTGCCAGTGGAAATGGTGATGTTGGTGATATTAAAAATAAGCCTGAACTTCAGGAAGCCTATGCACTTGGAAAATCTATTGATTAAAATCAAAATCCCTGTAAAAATCATTACAGGGATTTGATAATTATAATAATACACAGCCAGTGTTATCAATTTTTAAATCATGCACTTGCCAGCCTTTTAAACCTGTATTATCAAGAGAAAAACGCATTTTTCCTGCAAAATATGTATTTTCTTCGTCTACAATTGCCATGATAGTAGGTCCTGCACCTGAAATATAGACTGCATACGCACCATGTGCATAGGCAATGTCAAACACTTCTCTTGCATGTGGGATTAATGCCATTCTGTAAGGCTGATGTAATTTATCATGTGTTGCAGTACGAAGATTTTCAAATTTTCCAGTTAAAAGAGAAGCTGAAAATAATGCGGCACGAGATAAATTATACACAGCGTCTTTGTGGGAAATTTCTGTTGGCAAACAGGCTCTTGCTTTTTCTGTTTTTAATTCAAAATCTGGAATCATAGCAACGAATCTAAGTTTTGTATAAACTTCTTGTTTGACCCAATGTACACGCCTTCCGTCAAAAACAGCTGTTACAATGCCTCCTAGCAAGGCAGGTGCAATATTATCAGGGTGACCCTCAATTTGGGTTGCAAGGTCAACTAAATCATCTGTTCCCAAA
Organism: uncultured Ruminococcus sp.; assembly: GCA_947177375.1. Lineage (GTDB taxonomy): Bacteria > Bacillota > Clostridia > Oscillospirales > Ruminococcaceae > UBA3855. Next base: position 3,566 of record CAMWUF010000080.1, on the reverse strand, counting down.
GGATTCCCAAGCAAAGTATTTGCTCCTACTAATCCAGCAACAATACAAGCTGAGCTAGAGCCTAAGCCTCTTGTCATGGGAATTTGATTTGTCTGGATTAATTTCAGACCAGTTAATTTTTTCCCACAGACTTCAAATAAATCTTTTGCAGAAATATAAATTAAATTTTTTTCGTCTGTAGGAATCGAAGTGCCGTCTGTAGATGTAATATCTATGCAATCTGATTCTTCCATTTCGACATAATTATAATATTGCAAAGCTAAGCCCAAAGCATCAAATCCAGCTCCAAGATTAGCACTTGTTGCAGGAATTTGTAATTTTATCATGAAATAATCACTCCTTTTTGAATTTCTGAATATAATTATATTATAATAATATTATGCAAAACTGCATAAACCTGTGAAAAGGGACAGCATGGGAAATGCCGTCCCTTTTGAAATTTTTAATATTATGCATTTTTCATTGCTTCACGTTTTTTATTTCTGATTCTTGCGATTAAAATTTTATTATTTTTTCTGTCATAACGATAGAACATGATAATCACAACTACACCAATCACTAATAATACCATGCTTAATGCAAAATAAGGCGGTAAATAAGATAATGTCACTGTATGCGTTCCCGCTGTTAGTGGCACATAAATCATTGCTTTTATGCATTGTGATGTGTCAACTTTTTTGCCGTCTACTTTGACAGTCCAGCCTTCTTCATAAGGAATAGAAGTAAATAATATTTCGCCTTCCTGTGCATCTACAGTGCCTTTAATATACGTGTCGGAATGTTTTTGAATATTTAATTGCTTTGTTTTTAAAATATCAATGTCATTTTGGAAGACATCTTCGTTGAAATAATAGAAATAAGGTGCTTTTACGATAGTTGCATTATTATCATTGCTAACTGTCATACGCAATGCAACTTTTGTTCCGACTTCATAGACACCTAAATCTAAAATGCAATAGTTTTTGGTTTCAAAATACGTGCCAAAACCTCTGCTGTCAAATTCATAATTGCCTTTTTCTTCGTCATACGTGCCGAGCCATAAATTAACAGCCTGTTCATTTTCTGTTTTGAGATAGGCATAAACACGCTTATTTTCTGTGACTGTGAAACAATAGTCAACAGTTGGGTCGCCAGAATCCATTTTTGTATAACAAGCCTGTCCGTTATAATCAGAAAGTGTAACTGCTCCAAGAACAGTGTCATCAAGATTAATTGCTGTATAATAAGATTCTATACCTGCAATTTGTCCTTCTTCGTCAAAAACAGTTTTCCCCATCATGCTGCTTAACAGAACATTCTGGCTATTAAATGGATTATCATTTCCAAGATGGTCAATTCTTAATAAATCTTCACTGACCATATAGCCAATAGATAATGCATTTGGATTTTTATAAATGCTAATTGTCTTACTTTTAGGAGAACCATCAGCATTTTTATCATCATAGTCTTGATAATTATAATCTGCAACACGTTCATAAGATTCATGCAAAAGACTTCTAGGCGTATTTTCACCTCTGTCAAGAACATATTTAATACCAAGCAGAGAGTCAGCAAGTTCTGTTGTGCCGTCATAACGGGAATAATAACTTCTCATGTTATAACCAAGTGTTTCAATAAAATTCAAAGTCTGTGCATTCATGACGGAGCTGGAATGTGTAAGACCTTTCAGACCAAATGCTAAATTATCATTAATACATCTTGTAAATGTCTTTTCAGAACGGAATAAACCACCGTCAGGGTCATTGCTATTTTTATCCAATTCATTCATTGTAGCAACTGCTTCACGACCAGAACGGACAAAAGTCCTGTAAGAAGCTCTGGTAGAATAGGCAACTTCCTTGTCAACAGCTTTCATGGTCTCTACTGTATTAAATAGTAATTCACCAGAAATGACGCACATTAAGAGAATTGGCAAAGCATATTTTGTTTTTTTCTGGCACATGCTGTATAAAATTAACAAATATACCCCTGCAAGACCAATTGACAGCCAGATAGATTTCATTGCATCAAGATGTTCATATTCCTGTGCATTAATATATAATGCAATTGCCATAATGCCAAAGAAAACACCACCAAAATGTGTGACATCTGTATGCTCTAATTCTTTGTAAACACTTGCTGCCATAGATAATAAAATAAATGATACAATAAAAGAATATCTGAATGGCAGCCAGTTTGGCACTTGTCCGCCATGCCACCACATATCAACAGGTTTAATATACATGCTGAAGAACATAACTGTTAATAAAAATCCATAGCCCATTTTTTTCTTTACTGTAATTTTTTTACTCAGGAAGAACAAAGGCAATAAGACAACAGTTAAAATACCACAATAAATCTCAGGGCTACCCTGTACATTAACAGAATCATATTGACATGTCAGAAGCTGTCTTAAAATAATAATCGGGTCAAACTGTGTTTTAAAGCTATAATCTGGTGTTGTGAAATCAAATTTACCAAGTGATAATGCTTTATACACTGGAAGAATCATAAATGCGGAACACATCACAGAAACAATTGTGCTAACACCAAATGTGAAACAAGTGTAAATATAATCTTTTGCTTTTCTGTTTTTCAGCTCTGTGCCAAAGAATAAATAATAAATAAAATAAAATGCTGTGAAAATACCTACCATATAGCCAATATAGAAATTAGCGACAAACATAATTGCCAATGGAATAATATAATTAATTTTTCTGCCATCGTCTATTAAATATTCCACACCAAGTGCAATTAATGGCAAAAATACCAGACCATCTAACCACATCGGGTCAATTGTCTGAATGACCATATATGCCATGAGAGAATATAAAATACCAAACATCATAGCAGACATTGGCTGTAATTTTTTTGATTTCTGCAAATATAAACAGAATATGGTACTTGCAGAACCAATTTTGGCAAGAATCATGAGTAACAAACTTGTTAACATCATTTTTTCAGGGAGAAGCATAACAATCAGGGTAAATGGACTTGCTAAATAATAGCCAATAATACCCATATAACCGCCTGAGAGATTTCGTCCCCAACTGTAGAAAACACTTCCATCGCCCCAGAATGCATCTCGCAAAGCTTCAAAATAATACACATACTGTGCATTAAAGTCCAATGCAAGAACGGATTCCTCCCCGAATGGATACAGTCCGAAAATAGCATAGCTGATATACATTAAAATAATCGGAATAAAAAATGCCATCAGATACCATCGGTTACGGGATGCCCAGCTTTTAAGAACTTCGCCAATGGAAGCTTTGTTCTTACCCTGTAACAGTGTTGCTTTGGATGCAGAATTGACTTCTGCATTTTGACTTAACATAAAAAATTTTCCTCCTTTTTTTTTTAAAATTTTTTTAGATGATTCTCTGTTCTAACATACAGATTATCGTTATTATAACATGCTTTTTTGTATTTTGCAAGGGGAAATTGTATTTTTTCATTCAGAATGTGAAAGTTTTAGACCCTAAATTAAAAAAATCGTGATTTTGCACAAATTTAAAAAAAATTGCTGTGCAAAGTAGGATATTTTTTTTAATCCTCTGGACAAATCTAAAATTATATGCTAAAAT
>CAMWUF010000079.1 GCA_947177375.1 uncultured Ruminococcus sp. | reverse complement strand
CCATCAGCCTGACAGACTATACTAATATATATTTTATTTTTTTTTATTTTATTATCCGATAATTGCCAAGGAACGTAATCCGCATTTAGGATAAAAGCACGAAAAAAAGCCATTCTTTTGATTATTCAGATTGCTTTTTTGTATCTTAAGCATATCTCACCAGAATCAAAAAAATGTTATGAAAAGAGCAAAATTAATTCCTATACTATTTTTGTGACAAAATAGCTAATTTTGGACAGCACGAAAAAACCGATTTTCATCAGCTTTTTTTGATATTCACAATAAATCTATCTTCTATGTATTATTCAAATAAGCAATCAGGGTACTTTGCGTTTTTACTCATGTTATTTATACATGCGTAAAGATAAGCATTGTATGCCTGATATTCGCCATTTAAGTAACTTATTAACATTTTAGAGAGATAGCCTTTTTTGTTAGAAGATTTTTGTGGATATTCTTCAATTTTTTTGCAATAGTAGTTAAAAAAGCTTTTCATAAAGTTATAAATAGAATCTTCGTTTGTTTCACGTTCGTATTCATTTTTTCCGCCCCAGTTGATGTAATTTAGATAAGAAATCAAATTGTGACAATTCACCTGTTCTTTACAACATCTTCCTGTTTGAAGAACTTCTGCAAGACATGAAATAGCGTAGTCAGAGAACGACTTAAACTTACCATTTTCAAGATTGTTCCAACCCATTAAAAATTTCAAGGCATTTTTCATATTTTCAGAATTATATCTTAAATTTTCAGGTATAACACATTCTCTCATATCATACTCATCATCAAAACTAGCCCAGAATTCTTCTGCACTGTCAAAACTAATACCATGATATTCTTCATTGGCATATTCTCTAGGCAAAGAGCTGTTTAGTTGAATAAGCAATTCCTTGAAACTTAGGGTTTTTGGAACAGTTTCTTCTCTAACTGTTGCTTTTGATGTAAAATTATTTGCTGGTTTTGCCGATTGCTGTACAGGCTGTTGCGTAGGTTCTAGTTCATATTCTCTTAGAATATTAACTATTGTTTTTCTGGTATAGCTGTATTTCGCATTTGGATTTTTCAAATTTCTTAAGGCGTGAGTGCATTTTTCATTAAGCATATGTAAAAAAGTATCAAGAGAACGTTCTTTGCTTATGATTGCATTTAGCTTATCAGTAACAGCATTTAGGCTAATAATGCCCTTAGAAATAGCAGAGCTTAAATAATTAGCCGTCTTTTCTGCAAATTCTTGAGTAACTTCAACAATATTTCTTTTCAGTATAGTAATTATTTCAGTTTCTGGAGTTTCAGATTGCGTTTTAGCAGTTTCATCAGGCTGTTCAACTTGTTTAACAGGGGACGTAAACTCAGACCCAAATGAAGCATTTGATTGTGGCTTAGATTTTTCAGTCTTAGTATGTTTTTCCGCTTTTTCTTCTTTGGCTCTCTGTCTTTTATATTCCAGACAGTCCGCACTCGACTCAAAAAAATGATATATGTAGTTTTCATATTTGCCTAGCTTATCCCTAACTCGCTCCATAACAAGATAGTTGTGTTTTCTTAATTCTTTTAGAACAGAGCCTATTTTAGTTTCTCCGTCTTTTACGAGTTTATTAAAACCAGCAATTGAAAAGCACCATTCTCCAAGAGATAAAACTTTGCTCATAAGTCCGTATCCAGCAAGAGATAGCTCTGTGTCCCACATAAAACTTGACTTGTCGTTAGAAATCATTGTGAAAGGGTGGTCTTTTCCTCTTGGAAGTTTGTCACATTGCACATTTGGTACATTCATATTTGCTTTTGTTTTTGGTGTTGACATAAAAATTTCCTCCTAAGTTTCAATTTGCTATTGATTTTTCAGAGAAAATATGTTATACTATACTTAAGGAATTTTTTATTTATTTATATTTAAAAGTATAGTAAGCATATTTTCTTCTTGCGTCCAGTAGTTTCAACTGGACGATTTTTTTTGCTTATGCTTATTTCTTCTTGATACGTGTGGTCATCTTTATCAGACGACGTTTTTCTTTGCTTCAGCGTCATCAAGTTCGCTTGCTTGCTGTATAGCTTCACGTCTGTCCATCTCTGCACCAATCGTAGTTGTGTAGGTGATATATTCATCATCATCTTTTTCTTGAGTTGTGTTTTGAATATATTCATTATCTTTTTCGATAGCTATTTGTGTTTGTAAATTTTCGGCAAGCTGTTCCCAAATTTTTGTACGCAATTGTGGTGAGACAAGTTCAAAATAAGCTTTTAGAAATTTTTGTTCCATTTCTATATCTGACAGTTGCGTAATCGGATTTTGTGATTCATCGTCTTTACTATTTTCTCTATCAAGAAGATAATCGGTCGTTACACCATAGAAATCCGCAAGTTTACAAAGAGTTTTCGTGCTAACATCACGTTCGTTACGTTCATACTTTGCATAAGTGTTGTGATTCATTTGAAGTTGTTCACAAAGTTTAACAATCGTAACTCCTCTTTTCATACGAAGTGCTTTTAGTTTATTTCCAATCATATATATCCCTCCTTTCCATTTTGATTATAAATTCAAAATGGAATTTTGTCAAGTATATATCTATTTATATTATATGTCCAAAATGGAATTTTGTCAAGTGCATAATCTTATACAATTCCATTTTGTACAATATTTACAAGTTTATGCAGTACAATTTGTGTGATTTTTTACTAAAATTATCTTGACAAAAATCCAAAACGGGATTATAATTAATATAAAAAGCCCAAAACGGAAAAATATAGTAGGAGGAAAATTTATATGAATGTACAAAGTCAAAACCAAAAAAGTGAAGAAATTCTTGTAGATGTGCAAAAAGCAATTGAAACACTTCACTGTAATGGAATATTGACAAAGTGTGAAGAAGAAGTACGCTTAATTAAAGCATTTAGAATGCTAACTGAAATGAACAAGATTAGCATCACTTCCAGAATAGAGGGAATGCTTGAGGCACAGGCACAGGTGATGGTTAGGCATGGAGGAGTATAATTAGTATATGATGGAATTTATTCAATGGCTTTTTGAAGTTGTGAGTAATAAGCTTGAATTTTTGCTTTCAATATCTGTGTATTTTTTAATTCTTTGTGTTGCTTTTAGTTGCTTTTTACGATTACTTAGAACTAATAGGAATGTAAGCGAAACAGATAATAAATCTTCTGACACTAAAGTAAAGCTAAGAAAATAACAACAATGATAGGATTGATATTATGCGTGTAAAAAATCCCAATGACAAATCTGTGTTGACGGAACGACAGTGGGCAAAAAAGGGATATGTTAAGAATTATGCGGATTCAGGTAAAAAAAAGTGGATAGCCAAAGATAAATATGTGTTGTATTTGTCAAGAGCAGAAGTACATAAAGCAACTAAAGAAGAATTAAAGGCTTACTGGCATCCAGAGCCACAGCATAAAGCACACCTGCAGAAAATATTGGAAGATATACGAAAAATAAAAGAAGAAAGAGAATTCGAAGAAATAGAAATTTGTATTGAGCGTTTACAACAAAAGGTTTCAGTTCTGCAAAAAACAGCTGTACAGCTTATAAAACAAATCAGACTTGCTTCTGATAATCCAGCAGAAGTGATTGTACTTGACTTAGAAACAACTGGATTAGATTATTCTCATGATGAAATTCTGCAAGCCTCTATTATTTCTGGAACAGGCGAAACACTGTATGACAGCTATTTTAAGCCGATATATGCTAAATCATGGAAAGGTGCTGAAAGCGTTAATTATATCACCCCAGAAATGGTAGCAAATGCACCAAATATTTATCAGGAAATGCCTAAAATTAATGCTATTCTAAGCAATGCCAAAACGATTATTGGCTACAATCATTTTGCTTTTGATATTCCATTTCTGAAAGCAAATGGTGCAGTTATTCCTGAAGATATTGAAATTATTGATGTTATGCTAAAATTTGCACCAATTTATGGCGAATATAGCAAATATTTTGAAGATTACAAGTGGCAAAAATTGACGACTTGTGCAGAATATTATCATTATGACTGGGGAAACGATAAAGCACATAATAGTTTGGCTGATTGCCGTGCCACACTGTTTTGCTATCAAGTCATGAGAGGTGAAAGAAAATGAAAACGTTAGTTATAATAATGGGAACAGTTGCATCGGTAACAACAGCAATAAATTTGGCACTAAACTTGGCTATATTAGATACAAAATCAAAATCAGAGAAATATTACAGAATTTGTGATGGGAAGCATGATTATTATGCTGAAAACTATGAGTATGATTCCTCCAGTAATACAATTAAGTTTATTGATATAGATGGAAGAGAAATCTTAATCATTGGAAACGCAAGTATTACTAATTCTAAAGCAAAATAATTTTTATTTGGAAAGGTGAGATAATTTTGAAAAAGGTAAGAAAAATCGGTATATTTAATAACAAAGGTGGTGTTGCTAAAACAACTTCTGTTATTAATCTGGCATACAGTCTGCAAAAGCATGATTACAAAGTGTTAGTAGTTGATTGTGACACACAAGAAAACTGTTTTACATTTTTCATGTCTAGGAAAGATACTTCTAATATTCTTCCAACAGATTATAAAAATATCCATCATACAACATGGGAACGTTACACTAGCATAGATGAACAGAAACAGGCTGAATTTAATTATATTCTGTTTGATTTACCACCAACAATAAGCGAAGAAGTTAAACAAATTATCCATCATTGTACAGTTGTTTATGTTCCGACAATCCTTGGTGAGTTTGAAATTTCTGGTTTGAAAAAAGTGACAGATGAGATTCATAAACAGAATGTTCGGCTTGGTGGCGTATTTGTTACAATGTATCAAGCACAGAATGATGACGAAATTATTGAAGAATTTCGTAGAGTTTTACAAAATCGTTTAATGAAAACAGTTATTCCATATTCAAAGACAGTTCGTGAAAGTCAAAAAGCTGGATTGCCAATTGAAGCATATTTTTATGAGAAAGGCGTACCCAGAACGCAGACTTCATGGAAAATTGTTAATGCTTATGAAAATTTAGCAAATGAAATTATGGAGGCGAATGGTCATGAAAACAATGTTTGATAATCTCAATGCAATTGTTGCCAATACACTGACTGATAGCATTCAAATGATTGATATTGATGAATTGCATGAATCAAAAGATAATTTTTTCATTGTAGACCGTATTGAAGAATTTGCAGAAACAATTCTCGGTCAGGGTGGTGTAAAGGATAATTTAATTGTTCGTCCTCTTGAAAATGGTGGTTATGAAATTATCAGCGGTCACAGACGAAAGGTTGCTGTGCAGTATCTTTTGGATAATGGTAAAAATATTTCACGTTATTTGCCTTGTTTAATTCAGGATTATAGCGATAATGATGATAAACTGCTTGATATTGTCTTAATGAATATTTCAAGTCGTCAGATTTCTGATGCGGAAATGTGGAAAAGCTATGAAATTCTTGAAAGAATTTTACAGAATAAAAAAGACGCTGGTGAGAAGTTTGGACGCACCAGAGAAAAGTTAGCTGAATGTTTAGGTGTATCTCCTGCTCAGATAGGTAAAATGCAGAATGTGGAGCGAAAAGCAATTCCTGCTGTCAAAGAAGCAGTAGAAAATGGCGAAATTTCAATTTTTACAGCAAATGAAATCTCTAAGCTAGATGAAGAAGGACAGCAAAAGCTTGTACAGCAAGGCGACTTGAGCAATGTAAAGCCAAAAGATATTAAACAAATGAATGTAACCACAAATGAAATTGATGATGAACAGTCTGACGAAGATATTATGACTGAAAAAGTTGATACTAATATCAACTTTTCTGAAAATGAAATTGATGATGAACAGTCTGACGAAGATATTATGACTGAAAAAGTTGAT
>CAMWUF010000078.1 GCA_947177375.1 uncultured Ruminococcus sp. | reverse complement strand
CATTTATCATGATTATTGCGGTATTAATGCCAATGCTGATAAAATCAGCCAAAAAATTGGTATGCTTTGGATAGGTTATTTATTATCAGAAGAAGCACAGAAAATTTTATTTACAGAGCATTTCGGCAATCTGCCTTTGCAGGAATCTGCATTTGAAATGACAGTAAATCAACATCAGGAACTTGCCATTTTAACAGAAATCAAGGGGGATATTGCATGAATTTTTATTTTGCAAAAGAATCAGAAATCCCAGAAAATATTAAAAATATATTATGCAAACCAGATAGTAAAATTAAAAATCATTATCAGATTCAGGAAATTTTATATTTAAGTGGCAGTGAAGTTTATTATCTTGCATTAGATTTGAAAAAATCAAAAAAACAAGTATTATTATCTGAGTTATTGCCGTTGCAATTTATGTTTGAAGATGGAAACGAGTCTCAATGGAATGCAACTTGTAAAAACGCATTTGCAAGATTAGAAAGTTTAAGAAATATTTTAGGAAATTCAGCCGTTCCAGAAATACAGGATATATTTTCTTATCAGAATACTATCTGGTATGTGGCAAATTATAAAAATATACAGGCTATTTCAGGTGTATTTACGCCAAAACAGGCAATTTTATTATTAACTCCTGTTATGGATTTATTAATTCACTTGCATGAACAAAATATGATACATGGTGCAATTCATGCAAATGCAATTTATTTCCGTGAAAATTTTTGTCAATTGCGTGACTGGAATGCTTTTCAAAATCTGGATAATGCAGAACTGGAAATCATACAAGATATAAAATCTATCAGTCAGTTATTGCTGGATTTAATCGCAAATTCTGAAATAAAAAATCATGCTGTGAATAAAATTTTATTCCAAGGCATAAATGGTGAAATTTCCAGCATGAAAAAATTAAAAAAATTATTAAATTATGCAATTGCAAAACGTGTATTTGTAAAATCCAGACATGCAAGCAATTCTAAAGAAAAACAATCATCAAGCAAGTATTTATCAGGTATGCTGATATTTACGATGATATTTTGTGTAATCTGCTGTATGATTCCATTAGGGTTAAAATTAAAATATTCTGTTCCAAAAATGATTACAGATATAAAATATACTCCTGAAAATGAGATTATTTTACCAGAAGTATTATATTTATCATCAGAAGAAGCAATCCTGCAATTAGAATCATTAGGCTTGCAAGTAAATTTAAATCCTAAAACACATAATCCTGTGATTCCTGAAAATCAGGTATTAACACAAAGTCCTACAGCAGGTAGTGTATTACAAGTTGGTGATGTGGTTAGTTTAACTTTAAGTGATGGCTGGGCAGAGTATGTTCCTGATATGCATAATATGCTATTAGAAGACGCAACAGAAATTCTTGAAAAATTGGGCTTTGTTGTAGATTATGAAGAACAGGCAAGTGATAATCATGCCCCTGATACAGTGATTTCACAAGGTGTTATGCCAGATAGTAAATTAATGATTGGCAGTACTGTGCATTTAGTAATTTCCAGTGGTCGTGAAAATCTGGACAAATCAAAATTAGAAACTGTTGCTAATTATATTGGCATGGATTTTGAAGAAGCTAAAGCATTATTATCAGAATTATATTTATATGCCTTGCAAGCTGACACAGCATATTATCCGAATATTCCAAATGGCACAATTGTTTCACAAGATATTTCAGCAGGTGAACAAGTCCCACAAGGTACAAGTATTCGCATGGTAGTTAGTTTAGGGCAGGAAGTCGCAAGAGTGCCTGACTGTGTAAATCAAAATGCCGAAACTGCTAAAACTTTACTTGAAAATTCTGGATTTTACTGTGTTCTCACATATGTGCCTAGTATTTATGCATTAGATACTATTTTAGAACAGAGTGTACAACCTGATACAAAATTTCCTGTTGGCAGTCAAGTGAAATTAACAGCTAGTGTTGGTGCAAATAGTTATGTCATTAGCACTGGCGGTTGGTCTGGAAATCCTTTACCAACGTTTACGACAGATGAAACAGAAACGGAAACAGAGACAACAGAAATAACTACTGAAATAACAGAAGTAATAGAAGAAACTGCTCCTATTGATGTTATCATAGAAACTGCTCCAGAACCAGTGACAGAACCGCAAGAACCTGATATTTCAACAATGCCGATTGAAATTGAAATTCCAACAGCTCCACCAGTGCAACCAGAAATCACAACTGAATCAGACTCAAATCAGGAATATCAAGATGCTCCGCAAACTGCACCATTTTAAATTAAAATTATATAAATTTGCTAAATCTGCAGAAAGAAATTTTTAAATCTTTGTGCAGATTTTTTCCATAAATTGAATGCTTATGATTCGTATATAGATTAGACAGTTAAAATTAACTGTACACGGAGAGGAGGAAACTGCTTGACAGATGCGGAATTTGAAACCGCTGTCGAAAAAATCAGAAACGGGAATAAAACAGGCTTGCGTGATATTTACGATGCGTACGGCGATAAAATCTACAGACTGTTTTTGAATCGCATTCATAATCATCAGGACGCTGAGGATTTAACTTCTGATTTTTTCTTAAAAATTTGGGAATGTGTAAGTTTTTATCAAACAGGGCAAGGTCACCGCTGTTGGCTAGCAACAATTGCCAGAAATATGGCAATTGATTATCAGCGGAAAGCTGGAAAAAATATCCCTGTGGAACAAGAAAAAATTGTTAATTCTAATACATTCACTGAATATACAACAGCGGAAGATACGACAGTTGGAAAATTGCATATGAAACAATTATTAAATTCTCTTTCACAAGAAGAACAGGAAATTGTACAAATGCATATTGGAGCAGAGCTGACTTTTCGGGAAATTGCGTCTATTTTAAAGCGACCTCTTGGAACAGTGGCTTGGAAGTACCGAAATGCTATCGGTAAATTACAAAAACTGGCAAAGGAGGGACAGCTGATATGACAAGAAAAGAAATAGAAAAGCGGTGTCGGGAAGAAATGCAAGAACATATTCCAGACAAAGAAGCCCTTTGGCAGAAAATTGAATCTGGTTTACCAGAAAAACCAAATTTGCAACCTCAAAAGCCTAATATTAAGCTAACGTCTATGCGAAATGTGATGAAAGCCGTTGCATGTTTTTTAATAATTATAGGCGGATTGCGAATCTGGAGTAACATAACAAATTTGAAAATAAATAAAAATGATAATTCCAGTTATGCAAGTGATGATAATGCAAATGATTATGCTGATTCTGATGATAATATTCCAGAACAAGAAGAACAAAACATAATATATTATAAAGACTTGGCTGTGCCTATGAATCAGGATTTAAAAAATTCTATTGATTTGTCTAAATTAGGTGTGCAGGACGAATATTTTAACGAATCAGACGTACTTGCCAAAACAGAATTATTTGTTGATGTACAAGTATTAAACGGCTTTCAAGATGAAACAACTGGTGCAATGCAATATATTTTGAAAATTATTGATGTATATGGCGGAAATCTTGATGAACAAGAATTAATTGTCATGACAAATTCGGCTTATATTTTAGAAAAAAATCATGAATATGTGTTGCCGATTTATCAAGATAATTCTAATTGGGAGCTATCTTATGCATGTGCGCCACAGATTGAAAAAACACAGGATAATCAAATTATTTTTCACAACGGTTGGCAAAGTGTCATGTCTGAAACTACAGATTATGAAACTATTATGTATGATAGTTATGGCAAAGATGATTATTTTTATGACAGAATGTATCTGACAGGAGATACAGCAATTGCAATTTTAGTTCAGAAATGGCAGAATCTATAATTAGGAGGATTAATTTTTATGAAGAAATTCAGAAAAACAGCATTATTTATGACAGTTGTTTTAACAGCTGTATTTTATGCCTCGTGTGGTGAGGTAAAAAATGATGGTAGTTATATGAACTATGAAAATTATGCACCAAAGCAAATTTATGCTGATAATGATATGGCATCTGATGAAGATGGTCTTGCTGAAGAATATGCACCTGATATGGAGCTTCAAAATTCAGAAGAATATGCACAGATTATTGAAAATAGTTTTGTGAATACCAGTGAAGAATCTGTTAGTACGTTTTCCATTGATGTTGATACAGCGTCTTATTCTATTATCAGACGTATGATTCAAAATAATAATACAAGCATTCCAGAAAATGCAGTACGTATTGAAGAAATGATTAATTATTTTAGTTATGATTATCCATCTCCAGAAGATGATGCACCATTCTCAGTGACAACAGAATTATATCACTGCCCTTGGAATGAAAATAATCAATTATTTTTAATTGGCTTACAGGCTGATAAAATTGAGTTGGAACAAAGACCGCCAATTAATTTAGTATTTTTAGTTGATGTCAGCGGTTCTATGAATGGTGATGACAGGCTAGGACTTGTGCAGAAGTCTATTAATATGCTTGCGGAAAATCTGAACGAAAATGATAGAGTTTCTATTGTAACTTATGCAGGACGGGAATCTGTGATATTAGAGGGTGTTTCAGGAGATAAAACTCAAAAAATTACAAAGGCAATTAATAAATTAACTGCTGGCGGTGCGACTGCTGGCGGTGCAGGCATTATAAAAGCTTATGAAATTGCTCAGAAATATTTTATAGATGGCGGTAATAATCGTGTGTTATTGGCAACAGATGGGGATTTAAATGTTGGGTTATCCAGTGCGGAAGAATTAACAGCTTTGGTGGAAGAAAAACGAGAATCAGGTGTAAATTTATCTGTATTGGGCTTTGGTTCAGGAAATTTAAAAGACGCACGTTTAGAAGCATTAGCTGACAATGGCAATGGTAATTATGCCTATATTGACAGTGAATTAGAGGCAAAAAAAGTACTTGTAAATGAAATGTGCAGTATGCTTTATACAGTCGCAAAAGATGTGAAATTGCAATTAGAATTTGCACCAGAAACTGTACAGAGTTACAGATTAATTGGCTATGAAAATCGAGTGCTTGCCAATGAAGATTTTAATAATGACCAAGTAGATGCAGGGGAAATTGGCTCAGGACATTGTGTGACGGCTTTATATGAAATTGTTCCGACTGCGTCACAAGAATCAGATAATTTTATGAAATTATCCATGCGTTACAAAGAACCAAACGGCGACCAGAGTTTATTAAAAGAATATGAAATTACTATTTCAGGCAGTCAGACAGAACAAATCAGCAAAAATCTTGCATTTGCAGGAGCTGTTGCAGAATTTGGCATGTTATTAAGAAAAAGTTCTTATGCAGGAACTTCCAGTTATACGGAAATTATGGATTTATTGGGGAAAACAGATGTACAAGATGATTATAGAATAGAATTCCAAAATTTAGTAACAAATGCGAAAAATTTTAACATGATTCCAGAATATGTTGACCGTGCAGATATTCCAGTAACAGAAGCTATCACAGAAGTAATTCCAGAACAGGATAATTATAATGCCATTACAACTGCAAATGATTTTATATTAACAACTTGCTATTTAGGAAATATGGTTGATTTACCAGAAGGAAAAAGCTTTGTAGAATGTGCGGAAAAATATTTAAATTTAGATAATAAAATCAAAGATGTTGCTGATAGTGCAGAAGAATATTCCGCACAGCAAAACGGAATTTATGTAGATATTTTCTATGATGAAGAAGCCTATGGCAAAGAGGGTAAAAAATTAATTCTTGAAAATCAAGAAGAAATTTATGTATATGGCATGTCAATGTTTATAGATGGTGATATAGCACAATTAATTGTTAATATTGACGGCTATCGTCAAGTATATGAATTACCAGAAGTTATTAAAAATGAACTAAATCACAGAGTATATTTGCTAGACGAAGAGGCTTAATTAAAAAACAGGGGCTATAAGGTCGATACCCATATAAAAATTTTTAGCCATAGTATTTTTGATTATAAATCCAAAATACTATGGTG
>CAMWUF010000077.1 GCA_947177375.1 uncultured Ruminococcus sp. | reverse complement strand
AATCAAACATTGTGTTAAAAACAATTTCTTCATATAGCTTCATCGGCTCTTCCTGACACATAACAGAAATCAAAATTTCCTTTGGTAAACGTGGAAATAAATCGCTATAACGGTCATAAGCACCTTTGATAGCACGCATAAGAGCCTGCATTTCAATTTCATCATAAGTTTCACGGCTATTTTCTGGTAAACGGCGTATATCTGCCAGAAGTGCTTCACTTTCGGGAATTTTCTCGGCAGATTTCATTTTTGCTCGATAGCAACCTTCAACTAAAATTCTAATCGTATCATCTTGTGTTATAGTTTGCTTAATTTCAGCCACAATGCCAATTTGATACAAATCTTTTCCAGATGGCGACTCTTCAAATACATCTTTCTGTGCCGTCAAAAATATTTTTCTATTATGTTTCAGTGCTACTTCCACAGCCTGTATGGACATGGGTCTTGCAACATCAAAATGCATAATCATATGTGGAAACGCAACCGTTCCACGCATTGGCACAATCGGTAGTTTTTCAGTTAGTTTCTTTTTTTCCTGCATACTTCGACCTCACATTTCCAGCATTTTTCTATATCATCTATCATAATTTAAAACAGAAAAATGCTTTTATTTATTATACTACATTTTCAGACGAATTGCAAGCGGTAATTTCTGATTGCATTGGTGCAAAAAGCCACACGTATTGGGTGTGGCTTTTCTGATTTACCATAATTGCACAGTCTGCCCATTCCTGTCAGTCAGTACAGGTGATGCATTTTCTGTGACACATTCTTTTTTAATCATAATTTTAGCAATATCTGCATGAGTTGGCAGATGGAACATAGACTTCATAAGAATGCCTTCCATAATAGCACGCAGACCTCTTGCACCAGTTTTCTGAGAAATTGCTTTTTTAGCGATTTCTTCCAAAGCCTCTTGTTCTACCAGAAGTTCTGCATTATCATAGCCAAAAAGCTTAACATATTGCTTTATTAAAGCATTTTTTGGCTCTGTTAAAATACTAACAAGAGCTTTTTCATCAAGTTGATTCAGAGCCGTAATAATTGGCAAACGTCCCACTAATTCTGGTACAATACCAAAACGAACTAAATCCTGTGGAATTGCCTTTTTAAAAATATTATCTTCTGCTTGCTTTTTAGAAACAACTTCTGCACCAAAGCCCAAACCTGATGGTTGTATACGTTTCATAATAATTTGTTCCAACCCATCAAAAGCACCACCGCAGATAAATAAAATATTCTTTGTGTTAATCTGCAAACATTCCTGTTGTGGATGTTTTCTGCCACCTTGAGGGGGAACGTCGGAAACCGTGCCTTCAATAATTTTTAATAAAGACTGCTGAACACCTTCACCAGAAACATCTCTTGTCAAAGAAGTATTTTCAGATTTTCTTGCAATTTTATCAATTTCATCAATATAAATAATTCCTCTTTCGGCTGCTTCAATATCAAAATCTGCTGCCTGAATCAAACGCAATAAAACATTTTCAACATCATCACCAACATAGCCAGCCTCTGTAATTGTAGTTGCATCTGCAATTGCAAACGGCACAGCAAGAATTTTTGCAAGTGTTTGTGCTAAAAGTGTTTTTCCAACACCTGTAGGGCCTAATAACAGCACATTGCTTTTTTGCAATTCTACGTCTGAATCTGTTTCCTGACTCATAATACGCTTATAATGATTATAAACAGAAACAGACAGTGCAATTTTTGCATCGTCCTGACCAACTACATATTGGTCAAGAACTTGTTTGATTTCTACAGGTTTCAGAAGCTGAAAAGGAGTATTTGCTTTGGTTTCCTGAATTTCTTTCTGTTTTTCTGCTTCTGGCTTTGGCTGACGATGTGTTGCAGGACCGAAAATCATATTATAACAATCACATACACATACATCACAGATATTATAAACACCTGATGAGAACATACTCATTCTTTCTGCCTCACTCTTACCACAGAAATTACAGATTTTATTATAAGAATACATGTCTCCCATTAATCTATTCACTATTACTGAAAATTAATAAAAATTAATTATTTTTCAGCAACAGCTCCTCCTCTTTTCTTTTTTGATTTATTTTATTTAACTGCTGCTTACTGTTTATGATTTATTTTCTGGTCTTGTTGTAATCACTTTATCAATTAAACCATAAGCTTGTGCTTGTTCTGCTGTCATATAATTATCACGTTCTGTATCACGTTCAATCACTTCTAATGGCTGTCCTGTATGCTTTGCAAGCATTTCATTCATTTTCTGGCGAGTTCTCACAAGATGGTCAGAATGAATTTTAATATCTGTACATTGACCAGACAAGCCACCTGAAATCAACGGTTGGTGAATCATAATTTCACTGTTTGGCAAAGCAAAACGTTTGTCCTTTGCACCAGCTGTGAGTAAAAATGCCCCCATAGACGCCGCCATACCCATGCAGATAGTAGACACATCGCATTTAATATATTGCATTGTATCATAAATTGCCATACCTGCTGTAATAGACCCACCAGGGCTATTAATATATAACGAAATATCTTTTTCCACATCTTGACTTTCAAGATATAACAACTGTGCAACGACTAAACTAGCCGTTGTATCTGTCACTTGGTCACAAAGCATAATAATTCTGTCATTCAACAAACGAGAAAAAATATCATAAGATCTGTCTCCACGGCTTGTTTGCTCCACAACATACGGCATAGAAGTATTCATAAAATTCATAGGATTCATCCTTTCTTACAGTTCTAAAATAGAACATGAGCGGACATAATGCCCGCCCATGCCGGATTATGCGAATTAATTATTCTTCAGTTGCTTGTACTTCCTCAGCAGGAGCTTCTTCAGCTTGTACTTCTTCCTGTACTTCTTCTGTATTTGCATTTGCTTTCACAAGTTCCAAAGCTTTTGTGACACGCATATCTGTAATATATTCACCCATTGGCAGACGACGTTTTACTTCATCAACTGACATGTGATTTGCTTCTGCAATTGGCTGTAAACCTGCATTAATTTCTTCATCAGAAACCTGAATATTTTCCAGAACTGCAATTTTTTCCAAAGCCAAACGCAATTTTACTTCATTGATTGCACGTTCACGATTTGTTTCACGGAAATCATTCATGTCCATGCCAGTATACTGAAGATATAAATCAATGCTTAGTCCCTGTTGGCTAAGAACTTGTTCAAAATTTCTTACTAATTCATCAATTCTATGTTCATACATACAATTTGGAATTGGCACATTTACTTTTGCAATAATTGCATCCATAATCGCATTATCAAAAGCAATTTCTGCATCACGAACTGCATTATTCTCTAGATTTTTTCTGGCATCTTCTTTAAAAGCTTCCAGTGTTTCAAATTCTGTAGAATCCTGAATAAATTCATCATCAGCTTCTGGCAGTTCTTCCACTGTAATGCCATTTAATTTACACTTGAAAACAGCTTCTTTGCCTGCATATTCTTCCATCTGATAATTTTCAGGGAAAGTAACAGTGACATCAAATTCTTCACCAATTGTTTTACCAACAATCTGGTCTTCAAAACCAGGGATAAACTGACCACTGCCAAGACGAAGTGGGAAATTCTCACCTTTACCACCTTCAAAAGCTTCATCATTAATAAAGCCTTCAAAATTAATATTCGCCTCATCACCCAATTGTGCAGGTCTGTCATCTATAGAAACCAATCTTGCGTTTCTCTGACGAAGCATTTCTACCTGTGAATTTACATCAGCATCTGTTACTTCTTTTACAGTTTTAGAAGCCTGAATGCCTTTATAATCTGTAATTTCAACATCAGGTTTTGTAATACAAATTGCCTTGAATACAGCACCTTCTGTTTTGCTGACTTTCTCAGCACTTACCTGTGGTGTGTCGACCAGTTCAAAATCTGCACCAATCAAAGCCTGTGGCAATTCTGTGTTAATAATCTGATTTAATGCTTCTTCATAGAATACACCCTCACCCATGCGGGCTTCTGCCATTTTACGGCTTACTTTTCCCTTACGAAATCCTGGCAAAGAAATATTTTTTCTTTGCTTTTGATAAGCAGCTTCCACAGCCTTTTCAAATTCTTCAGCTGTTACTTCAAACACCATTTCAACAGTATTCACATCTGTTTTTGTTGTTGATTTTAAACTCATTTTTATTCCTCCAACTAACTTTTTGCAGTAATCTTCTGCATATACAAAACATTATAACATATCTGGAAAAATTTTTCTATCATTTTTTATAATTTTAGAACGAGTTCTAAAATTCTGACAAAATTATATCACTTTTTCCGGAATAAACTGTAAATAATCACCTGAAATTAAATGATAACAAATACCATCTTCATAACCTTTGGTCGCTCTGGCATGTGTTCTTCCATGCAAGTGACCATAATAACAATCTGTTACATGAAAATCATGTAATACTTCCAGCATTAATTGATTCGCATTTCCCCAGTAAACAGGCGGATAATGCAAAAATACAATTGGTTTAAGATTTTTTTCCACAGCTTCCTGCAAAGATACACGCAATCTTTGTTGTTCTCTTGCAAGAATTTTTTTATGATTAGAAATATTCTGTTCTGGTGATTTTTCAAATATACTAACTTCATTAGGAATATTTACCCAACCCCGAGTGCCGCAAATCGCAATATTCTCATAAGCATAGCAATTATTATGCAAAATATGCAGTGTATTAAAATTATTTTCCTGAAAAAAATCTGTCATTTTTTTCATAGACCCCCACCAATAATCATGATTGCCTTTTAAAATAATTTTCTCTCCTGCCAAATGATTTAAAAATGCAAAATCTGGTTTTGCTTGTTCTAAATTCATGCCCCAAGAAATATCGCCTGCAAGTACAATCATATCATCTGGTTTAATAATTCTTTGCCAATTTTCAGCAATGCGGGACTGATAATTTTGCCAACCATCGAATATTTCCATAGATTTTTCAGGCACACCTAATGCTAAATGGGTATCCCCCATCACAAATAAACTCATAAATTTAATTTATTATTCGATAATATTTAATTTTTTCAGCACATAATCTTCCATATCTTCTTTTTGAATGACTTCAGAAAATCTAACAGCTTTATTTTGCAAATCTGCCAAAGACTGTGGCACAGGCAAACCAGAAATTTCAGCCAGATGTGCAACTTGTGCATATTCATCTGCATTAGATTCTGCATTTTCAATAGCCTCAAGAACACTTGCACTGAATTTATAAGGACTTGCTGTAGATGCAATTAAAGTTTTAGTCTTATCGCCTGTTTGTGCAATATAATCCTGATATACTTTTACAGCAACAGCTGTATGTGTATCACAAGTATAATCATATTTTTCTTTAAAATCATGAATTGTTTTTTTCGTCTCAGCATCATCACAGAAACCGCCGACAAAATCTTGTTGTAATTTTTCTTTTACAGATTCAGAAACTTCATATTTGCCTTCTGTAGACAATTTGCCAAACCATTCACGAATTTGCTTATCATCACCATCTGTAAGAATATATAATAATCTTTCCAGATTACTAGAAATTAAAATATCCATAGACGGTGAACAAGTCGCATAAAAATCACGATTTCTGTCATAAACACCAGTTTCAATAAAATCAGTCAGAACTTTATTAATATTAGACGCACAGATTAATTTTCCAATTGGTACACCCATGTTTTTTGCATAATATGCAGCAAGAATATTACCAAAATTACCAGTTGGCACAACGACATTAATCACATCACCAAAATTAATATCGCCTCTTTTTGCCATTTCGGCATAAGCGGAAACATAATATACAATCTGTGGTGCAAGTCTGCCCCAATTGATAGAATTTGCAGAAGAAAACATTTTGCCAGCATTCGCAAGTTTTTCTTTGACAGCATTATCTGTAAAAATTTTCTTCACGCCGTTCTGACAATCATCAAAATTGCCTTCCAATGCACAAACAGTACCATT
>CAMWUF010000076.1 GCA_947177375.1 uncultured Ruminococcus sp. | reverse complement strand
GTATTATTATTTTTAAAAATTGACAAGTTGATATTTTACTTGTCAATTTTAACTTGTCAATTTTTTTTTGTTTTTATATAGCCAAATTTGACAAGTTGACAAGTTTCCGCACCCCTCGTGAAGAAAAAATAGGAAGAAATATTTTCTAATTTTTACCAAAAAATGAAATTGACAAGTTGATTTCTTGTCTAATTTTTTTGCTCTAAAATTGTAATTTATTGGAAATATAATTAATGCAAATTTTTGTAATCTTCAAGCTCGTACCACCAACGAAAAAAGTTGACACATATGTCAACTTTTCAATCCCTCCTACTACTAAGGTGGTACTAGTATCACTTTTTTTCATCAGTAATCTCTACTAGTGTGTGCTATTTTTGTCTACACCAGAGCCAATGTTAGAGTCTATGTCAGAGTCAAGGCCTACATCAGTAAGAGGAATGACTGATAATGAAGAATTTTTACTTAATTATTGGAATTAACTTCCAGATATAGAAAAAAACGAATTTCATTTTCTATATCCATTTGTTATGAATGCCAAAAGGTCTATATAAAATACGAAGATCATATAGATGTTAACCTCTTCAGATTTGAAATCAATCTCAATGTTTCACTATGACACATTTCATCATGTTACAGAGAAATTTAATCTATACTGAAATTACCAGAGCCAGGAAAATGCTGGTTTTGATTGGCACGAAAAAAGCCGTTGCCTACGCTGTGGAACATATCACTGTCACAAAACGGAACACAAAGCTGAAAGACCGCCTAAAAAATGGTTGAAATATTTTCAGTTCTATGGTATAACGGTAAAAAGAAAATTTGGAGAGGTGATAATGTCTAATGTATTATCCAATTATAATATGATTGAATAATGCTGTAGAGAGAACTTACATATGTGCTGATTATTTTTTATTTGATATTGCAATAGATGGCAGTATACAAAGCCTTATAGCAACAAAAATCCGCCCTTTTCACAAAAGATGAGGGGGCGGATGCACCAAAAATACCAAAGAAACTTGTGAAATTGCCAATTAATGAACGATACAGATTAACAGAAGCGAAAACGATGGCATCTTATGAAAATCCGATGATTGATATATCCTTTCGTATTCTGCTTGTTGATATGAACATCACGATAGTTGAAGTGAAAATTGCTTTCAATCAAGTAGATGCACTGCACTTGACAATAATTATATGTGTAGAAAAGTGATCTTAAAGCATTGCAAACTGCTCTATTCACTTCATGGTTGCACAGTTGAGTTGCGGAAAATAGGTAGAGAAAAAGAACAAAAACCGCTATCGAAGCATATGCCTTTTCCAGCAAGAAATACATCAGCGTTCCTGTCATAATAATTGGCTGATAAAGCGTGAAAGAAATATGCTTCTGATTAATAATAGTTGCAATGATTCCGCCAGCCAATGCTGTTGTGATCCCAGAGAGAATCTGATAAAAAATAGGCAAATGGATCGCATTGTTTATTCCACAGATAATGAATGTGCTGACACCAAGGCTATCAGCGAAATTTGTCCATAATTCATAATCACGTTCACGGTGAGGAGCACGACGAACCATATAATGATAGATGAGTGAGAAAGTAACTGCAATAAATATGGCGGGAAGAGTAGATACTTCAAATAGAACCGGCGTTCTGCAGAGAATAAAGATGTCACGTACAACGCCACCACCAAAGCCGTTTGCAACTCCAGAGATAATCGTGCGCAGCAGACTGGAATCTCGTCCTGCCTTTTGAGCCCCTTGTGCACCGCAGCTTGCAATACCAATGTAATAAAGTAATGAAAATACAATCTGTTTCATAATAATTCTCCTTTCTGTTAATTTATCAGCGACAATGTGTACTGAACGCTCTACGAAACTCATTATAAAAGAGCACGAAGAGGCTATCGATTTACCGAACATTTGTATTTTTTTGTTTTTTCAAATATGTTGACTATCCTCTAAAATTGTGGTATAATAAAGATAGTCAGTCAGTGCATCAAATCTCACAAGCAACTTACTGTACAAGTATATTATACTTGAGAAACTCCAAAAGGTCAATAGAAAAACTTGCAAATTTTGGATTGTTTCAACAAAAAAGTGTGATATTTTTTGAAATTATGATGCATTTTTTTGGAATCGGATAAATTTTTTTGAAAATGTATAGGAGGACTATCAATGAGTATAACAAAAAAGAGTAAAGTCAAAGAAGTAACTACTGATATGCCAGTAGCGATAGCTTTAATGATTCTACTTGGTAGCAAGGAATTACGGAAAACCTATGTTGCCTCAGAATGTAAAGAAAGACTGGCTATGGTTTTAGAACCTTTAGTGTCTGAAATCGATCACCTTCCAGAAGATATTTTCCGAAACAACAACATTCATCTTACAGATAATGATGATGTTTACAAAGAATTCTATGAAAATAGAGAGCAGTATCATTTTGATAATCTAATAGCATATCTCCATTTTTTCTATACGGATGATATAAGTTTTTCTCAGATAAACGGCTTTGAGGACATTAAACGTTGTTACCAAGTGATTGAAACGCATCAAACTAAAACAGCGAATACAAGATTTACTCCTGATTTTTGCTGGAAGATTGCTAGCTTCTTTTTGAACGAATATTCTGAACCACATAATTCTGATGATGTATATGAACGCCGTGTATCAAGCTACGAAGATGTAAGAGATACATATCCAATCCGAAAAGAAATGGTAAAAAGCTCAAGCGGAGATGTATATATTGCAGGAACTACTTTGAAGGATGCTTTTTCAACCTCTAACTCCAATAAGAATATCTCTATCATTCACGATTTGATACAGAATGATAAGATCAAGAAAATCTATATATTTATTCTCAACTACAAATATATGGGAATCAATCAGGAATCGGCAAGCAAAGAAATAGAGAACTCCCTAACTAATATCATGGATGTCGTACTAAAGGCAGATGATTACTGTCCAAAAGTCGAAATCATTCTACTGAATAGTTTTAACATACCATTTGCATTGATTGCTCACGATCAGTTGCTCATAAGAAGCACATATATTTTTGATTATGCTCGTCATTACAGAGGTCAATATCTTCTTTTTAATTCCAACGATTTAGAGTACAAGTCAATAAAAGATTATTTTGATGATTTGATAAAGCATGCTTATGAGCTAGATATGTCACCACTAACAAGTTTTTCAGATGTTGTTAAACAAAAATATATTCATGATGAGTTTGCTTATAAGGAAAAAGGCTTGAAAATAAAAAAAATTCATCCTGTACAGCTTGATAATCTTGTCAGAGCATCATTTAATAAAAGTGATAATGGCAAAGAACCTCGAGATTTCTCAATTACACCCTATGATAAAACTCAATCAATTTTATTGCCCTATTTATCAAAAACAGAAGAATTACTTGATACGCTGGTTCGGATGCACGATCCGAACGGATGGGCAAAAATCATCCCATGTAATGATTTGGGCTTTCCGAATAATATTATGAAAATTGCCGGAGGTTTCTTGACTGGTGCATACTACAACTGGTTATGCGCAGTTCCCATTGTTCCAGTTGACGCAACCATCAACACCTGCACTTCATCTGTGTTTAAGCTGAAAGGTTTTGATGCAGATACACTGGATAATAAATCATTTGAAACCATTGTAAGAAAAATATGTGCCAGTGCTATGGAGACGGGGTATGCATTTTCTTTTGAAAGTGGTAACCATTTTCTGATAATCTCAAAAGACGATTTTGGAAATTATTATCTTGTTCTTCATTGCAGCGCAAAACAGGCGAAAGAATCCTGTTTCGGTCTATATCCGACTGAGAAAGTGTGGTATAAAAACAAGATAAAAACTCTATATAGTAAAGATCAAACACGATATATACGCTATGTTAGGTCAGATACCGCTGTCAAGTTTGTTGATTATGCTAATAGATTTCGTGACTTTAATCAGGAGATGCATCAGTATATTGCAGAAGAATTTGCTTTTGAGGTAGGTGCTGAGATCGTAGGACAGCCTAATATTAAACATCACTATGGTATGCCTACATCCAACTCTATTGCAATTGGCACTTTTGTTGTTGATACTCGATCTACCAACGATAGCGACTTAATTTTGCCCGTTTTTTCTGAGCTTGGCAAGGATATTTGTATATACTCTGTAAGCAGAAGACAGGGGCAAACGTATACTCCTCCTGGCACAAGTCAAAAGATAATTTTAGTTCCACACGGGTGGGGACAGGTTATAGACGATATAAAGTTAATACGAGTAGAGAATGTTTCCGATGAAAAGGATCGCCAGTTGATTCTTGAAACGAATGTGTGTCATCAACTTGATGTTACACCTCAAAATCGAATTGCTTTTCCTGAGAAACATGTTCGTCTCTTTAGCTCTATTGAAGATTTCCTTAAAGAAAAATGCTCCCATATCAATGGACACATTAAAACAATAATGCATCCTGTTTACTGCTTCTGCTCTCGTACTGTCAAATCAAAGGATTTTCACCTTGATAAAAAATAAGAAGGGAGATGTTTCTTACGAGCCTGTTCTTCCTGCGGCATCTAAAGACCATCTATAATCGGGATAATATAATATCAGGAAAAGAAGATAGTGAAATCCTTTCTGGACAGAGAATAATCAATCTTCTACCAACAGATATAAAGTTTGATGTCGTATTGTGTTCGCCGTTAAAAAGATGCCGCTCAACACTTTCTTTAATTCCTAATGACTATATGCTTTCAATCAAATATATGAATGAGTTGTCAGAACGGAATATGGGTGTACTGGAAGGCATCAGCAGAGCTGAAGCGAAAGCTAAATATCCCTTTCTTTTCTGCGGAAGTAAAATAGGTGTATCAGCGGATACTCCTAATGGGGAAAGTATTTATGAAGTGCAGAAACGATTAGAAGTAATTGCAAACTATATAAATGTTAATCAGGACAAAAATATTTTGATTTGCTCACATAATCAGATTATGAAAATATTATACTTCACTCTAAACGGAATTCTTGTGACGAATGATGCTTGGCAATGCATTAATTTCCCCAATGGTGTTCTGATCAATGTGAGTGATTGGATGAATCTACAAGTCTAAACATAGACAAGTTTATTTGTGGGTTTATCTTTTGTATCCATCAAATCTCCTACGTTTCCCCTCAAAGTGTCTTTACGAAAATTGGAATAATTAGAAGAGTCATTATTGATTTGCTGATAAGAGCTTGCCCAAAAAGAGGAAGTGTGATATAATAAAAATAAAGTATTTCTGATTCTGGATAATCTGAACATGTCAACAAAATACCTCAAACAGAAAATGCCAACAACGCAGTTTCAGGAAGTACAGCATTGATTGACAGCGCACGTTCTGCCCTCTGTATTCGCTCATTTGGAGCAGATTCTGATCGCCGTGTGATGATACAGACTAAATGAAGCTATCAGAAAAAAAGCCAAATCTGCATGTTACCGGATTATCAACCAAGGTGAAAACAGAACTGCACGTTTTGAATGGAACGGTTTTACCGACCTGACAAAAGATGATTTAACTAAATCTGCTCATACTGGAAAAAGCCTGTCAGATATTGAAAATGATAACTTTACCGATGAAGAAAACAAAGAAGTTTCTATTGAGGTTATCAAGCGCTTAGTCGTACACGGACAAAGTATCAACATTTCTTACGACCATTTTAGAGGAGAATTCAAAGATGAGTGTGGGGAAGATTTCTTACCACAAAAACCCACAAAATTTATGAATTCACTTATCTCTAAGTTGAGAGTCTGTGGAATTAGTGTCGAATTAAAAAAAGTTAGAGGTATTTTAACAAATGGAGAACATGATACTCAAGTGAAACATGGCTTTATTATCCATAACATGACAGATTACATTTAATGGAATTCACTATGCCAAAGCAATATAATTGAATTATTATAACTTAAAAGTCGTTAATTTCTATATCAACGACTTTTTTGTTGGCGTTAAATATTTCTTAAAATACAACGTCAACAACGTCAACAAATTACAAAAAGTATAGAAATATAGGTAA
>CAMWUF010000075.1 GCA_947177375.1 uncultured Ruminococcus sp. | reverse complement strand
TCATATTTCTTACAAACATCATGATTATGCGGAACTTGACAGGTTATGTTTTTTAAGCAAAAATCTCTATAATTCTACTTTATATGCTGTTCGTCAGCATTATTTTCAGACAAAACAATATCTGAATTACAATCAGGTGAATCTTTCATTTACTCACGAAAATCAGCAGGATTACAGAGCTTTGCCTGCAAAAGTCGCAAAATGGGTACAGAAACTGGTGGAACAGGACTTTCATTCATTTTTTGCATTATTAAAACTGAAACAGCAGGGGAAATATGAACATTCTGTAAAACCGCCTAAATATGCTGATAAGATAAAAGGCAGAAAGAAACTGCATTATGAAAAAGGAGCAATTTCCTTCCAAAAATCAGGTTATTTAAAACTTTCTCAGACAAATATAGAAATCAGAACAAATCTGACAAAAGAAATGGTTCGGTATGTAGAAATTGTTCCTGCTCTGCAAAGCTTTAAAATTATCATTGGTTACCGTAAAGAGTGTCCTGAAAAGGAACAGAATGGCAGATATGCCAGTATTGATTTGGGGCTGAACAATCTTGCTACAGTGACTTCAAATGTGATGAAACCATTTATGATGAATGGCAGACCTCTGAAAAGCATAAATCAGTATGCAAACAAGAAAATTGCTCATTTAAAAAGTTTGCTGCAGGGAGATAAAAAGTCATCAAAACAGATGAAAAAAATTTATATAAAACGTGAACACAAAATCAGAGATTATTTACACAAGGCAAGTACTTATATTGTGAATCAATTAGTTTCTAACAATATCCACACTTTGATATTAGGATATCACAAGAAATGAAAACAAGACACAAATATGGGCAAAATAAATAATCAGAATTTTGTGCAGATACCGTTTTATAGTTTCAAAGAAATGCTGTCTTATAAATGCAAATTACATGGCATTACAATCATAGAGCAGGAAGAATCCTATACAAGCAAATGTTCCTTTCTTGATAATGAAACAATCTGCAGGCATAAAAATTATCGGGGAAAAAGAGTATACAGAGGTTTATTCAGAAGTGCAGAAAACAAAATAATTAATGCAGATATCAATGGTTCTCTGAATATTATGAAAAAATATCTGATAAAACAAGAAGCTTGGAACAGTCAGTTATGGCTGGACTTAGTAGAGGCATGCAGTATGCCAAATGTACAGGTACTTACTTGTGCATAAAATGTAATTTCTTAATTTTCTTGTAAATTACAAACTGTACTGAATATCATTAATAAACATAAGGGGTAATTTTTATGAAATTTGAAAATTTTCTAGGGCATTTCCAAACGATTACCAGACATAGACATGAAGTCATTAAAAATTGCCAAAAAGCAGGCATTTTCTGGCAAGGTTTACAACATGACTTGTCAAAATATTCTCTCACAGAATTTATTGCAGGTGTGAAATATTATCAGGGCAACCGCAGTCCGAATGAACAAGAACGTTTTGAAAATGGCTATTCTGTTGCGTGGATGCATCATAAAGGTAGAAATAAACATCATTTTGAGTACTGGACGGATTATTCTGCGACAACCAGACAGCTTGAACCTGTCAAAATGCCATTGCGATATGTTGCAGAAATGTTCTGTGATAGAGTTGCTGCAAGTAAAATTTATAACGGCAAACATTATAAAAATTCAGACCCCTTGCGTTATTTTCTGAGAGGCAAGCCAAAACGTAAGATTCACCCAGAAACAGCGAAATTTTTAGAAATTTTATTAAAAATGCTTGCCTTAAAAGGCGAAGATTTTACGTTTGCGTGGTTACGTTGGTATTTGCAAACACATGAGGAATATTAATTATGATTAGTGAAAAAGCAAAAAAAATTATCAATCATCTAATCAATCAGCCTGTCAGTTCCATTTGTAGAGAAGCTGACATGGGCGATTTCCATTTTGGAAACTATGCATTGCATATACAATGTCCATTTAGAATAACTGCAAACACTGGAGAAATTATTGTTACGTCCTATGATATTTATTTAGGCAAAAACGGAAACCCTCTAGCAAGTACACATTGGGATAGAAAGGGTAAAAATCGTTATGATATAGAAATACAGAAATGGCTTGCTAATCATCCAGATACATTTGTAAAAAATGTTAGTTTGAATATGCAAGGCGACTTAAAAATTATATTTAGTAATGATGATAGCCTAGAAATTTTTGTAAATTGTTCTACTAATGAAGAATGTTGGCGATTTTTTGAACCACATGCAGACAAAGAGCATTTAGTCATTTCAGGGATTGGCGATGATTACGACTAATGAATTGATTTTAAATATAAAAGAAAGGAGATTTTATGAATTTTAATGTTCCAATGCGTACAACAGGTATGCTGAATAGTCAGACTTTGGCACAACAACAAGGCAATATTAAACCCAGTATTCGTTTACAACATGCGACAAATCAAGATTTCATGCCGAATCTATTCCAATCATCACAGCAAAATTATGATACAAATTTTAATTCACAACCGCCAATGCAACAAACTTTCCCACAACAGAATTATTATGCAAATTCTTCTCCACAACCGCCAATGCAACAAACTCTTCCACAACAGAATTATTATGCAAATTCTTCTCCACAACCGCCAATGCAACAAACTCTTCCACAACAGAATTATTATGCAAATTCTTCTCCACAACCGCCAATGCGAACAGCTCCTCAAAATTCAGCAACAGGCATGTATTTAAGAAAAGGACAAAAAATTCCAATTACAGAATCACATATTAAAATTGCTTTGGGTTGGGAAGTGTTAAATTCTCAATGTGAATTAGATGCATCTGCTTTTTTACTAAATCAGAATCAAACTGTATTAAATGATGATTGGTTTGTATTCTATGGACAACCGTCAAGTCCTGATAGAACCGTACAATATTCTTTGAATCAGAATGGACAGGATAAAGCTTTGATAGATGTACAGATTGCAAATTTAAGACCCGATGTACAGAAAATTGTTTTTGCTGTGACAATTTATGAAGCATTTGAGAGACGGCTCAATTTTAGTATGACCAGAAATGTTTATGGCAGAATATTAAATCATAGAAATCAGGAAATTGCACGGTTTGATTTAACAGATTGTTATAGTGATGTCACGGCAATGGTAATTGGAGAATTGTATCGTTATCAAAATACATGGAAATTCAATGCTGTTGGTTCAGGCGTTGCAAGAGATTTGCCTGCATTCTGTGGTATGTATGGCGTAAATTTTGAAAGATAATAAAAGGAGTAGTATCATCAATATGAAATATAAATTTATGAAAAAAGCAATTTCTAGTATGCTATCAACAATGCTAGCAGTATCTGTTTTTAGTAGCACAATACCTAAACTTGCAGTAAATGCTGCTTATAGCCGTGTGGGAGTGCATGACCCATCTGTTGTGAAATTAGATGATGGAAGTTATTACATTATTGGCTCTCATCTTGCAGCAGCTCGTTCTACAGATTTATGTAACTGGACAACAACGGCAAATTCGCAAGCTGGAACAGCTAATACAACTTATTTTGAAAATATTTACAAAGACCTTGCAATTCCAAATGCATGGTCGAATACAAGCACTGGCTATGATTTGTCAGGAAATTTATGGGCTCCTGATATTGTCTGGAATCCTGTCATGAATAAATTTTGCATGTATTTAAGCGTAAATGGTAATGATTGGCATTCTTCTATTGTGCTGTGTACAGCTGATAATATTGATGGCCCTTATACTTATGTGGATACGATTGTATATTCTGGTTTTGAAACAAATCCGCTTGACAATGCTAATAATTATAAAAATACAGATGTAGAAAAAGTTCTTGGAAATAATCCTGATTTAAGCCGTTATTTAAATTCTGACGGTCGCTGGGACGCTTCTTATGGGACGAATGCTATTGACCCATGTGTATTTTATGATGAAAATGATAATCTTTGGATGGTTTACGGTTCATGGTTTGGCGGAATTTATATGCTTGAACTTGATGAAACTACTGGTTTGCGTGATTATAATATAAATTATGAAACAGTTGCTAATCGTTCTGATGCCTATCTGGGAAAGAAAATGGCAGGTGGTTATTATGCCTCTGGAGAAGGACCTTATATTGAATATATGAAATCGCCTGATAGTAATAAAGGCTATTATTATCTGTTTTTATCTTATGGATATTTTAATTCCAATGGCGGTTATAATATGCGTGTGTTCCGCAGTGAAAATCCTGATGGTCCTTATGTAGACCAGAATGGTAACAGTGCAATTTATACAACATGGTCTGGTGATGTGAATACTGGCGGAACAGTTGGAGAACGGCTCATGAGCAATTACCAATGGAATTGCAATGACAGACCTAATAAAGCACAAGGACATAATTCTGCTTTAATGGACGATGATGGAAAGCTTTATGTAATCTATCATAATAAATTTGATGATGCTTATGGTTTTCATGAAGTTAGAGTACATCAAATGTTTATTAATCAAGATGGTTGGCTTGTAACAGCTCCTTATGAATATTCTGGTGAAACGATTTCTGAAACAGGTCATACGACAGAAGCAATTACTGGTGAATATGAATTTATATTTCATACGCTGGAACAGAAATTTGTCAATGAAACAAGTGCAGATGTAGAAACTTCAAAAAATATTTCCCTCAATGCTGACGGAACTATCACTGGTGATATTAACGGCACATGGTCTGTACAAGATGGTACATCTTATGTAACAATTTTATATAATAATATAGAATATAAAGGCAATTTTCTTGTACAGGCAGATGAATCTGCTGAAGCAGTTCAAAAAATGACGTTTACGGCAACTGGAAATAATACTTGTATCTGGGGCAGTAAAATTTCTGCTTATGATGCATCTGTAGATAATGTAGATTTAACAAATTATAACAGCAATCTTGTATATAATACAGATTCTGTTACTGGTACAGGCAGTTATATTACACTTTGTGATACGGATTTATTAAGTGGTGTATCTTATTTTATCACAAATAAAAATAGCCAAAAAGTTCTTGCATTAGATAATAATAATATTCAGCAATGGACGAAAACAGGTGGTAGCCAGCAGGAATGGAGAATCATTTCAGTAGATAATAATTACTGCAAAATTGTTTCACTCTCAGATGAGTCAAAATGTTTAGCAGTTGCAGAAAATTCTGCTGAAAATGGTTTAAATATTGAATTACAAACTTATACTGGAAAAGATAATCAGCTTTGGAAATTAATGCAAGATGGCACAGCTTATGGCATTGTTTCCAAATGTTCAGATAATACAGCTGGTCTTGATGTCTATGATTGGTCAACTGAAAATGGAGGCAATATTAACCAATGGGAATATTGGGGCGGTGATTGTCAACTTTGGTATATAGAACCTGTATATCCAGTAGTACCTAGCGGAAATTATACAATTCGTAATTTAAACAGTGGCTTATTTCTTGCAGATAATAATAGCAATGTCGTGCAAAGTAATGCCCAGACATGGACTTTTACACGTTTAGATGATGATACATATACGATTCAAACAACAGATGGTAAAGCTTTGACTGTTGAAAATAATTCTGCTGATGATGGGGCAAATATCATGCTCTCTGATAATACTGGAGCTGATTCTCAAAAATTTATCATGCATTGTAATAAAGATGGTTCTTATTCTCTCATGTCAGTTAGTTCAAATGGAAACGCTTGTATAGATGTCTATGAAATGAGTTTAGAAAATAATGCGAATATTTGCCAGTGGAATTTCTGGGGCGGTGACGGTCAAAAATTTATTATCGAACCTGTTGCAGAAAATTTATTAAAAGGCGATATTAATCAAGATGGCTCTGTTACAGTAGCGGATGCTGTAATACTTCAAAAATATTTATTATGCAAAATAACATTTACAAAAACACAATGGGAAATTGCTGATATGAATCAAGATGGTTTAGTAAATATATTTGATTTGGTTCTTTTAAAAAGCAAGCTTATTCATGAAAAATAGATTTATTAAAAATTAAAGTGAAAGCCTCTGTATAAATAATAATACAGAGGTTTTTTATTTATTTATGT
>CAMWUF010000074.1 GCA_947177375.1 uncultured Ruminococcus sp. | reverse complement strand
ACATTATGCCATAGCCTTGTTATCACTAAAATAAATTAATTTTTACCTCTTTTTTTTGCTTCTTTTGCAAGTTTTTTTCTTTCTTTTGCCTGTTTCAGCATTTCAGCTTTAGAAAGTGATGCGGTTTCTTGAGAAGCTGATGAAATTCCCGTTTCATCGTCCATAAAATTTGCAAGCCGATTCTTGAATGTTGAGCTTTCTGGATTTTTTGCAACAGGTGGTGCAGAATAATAGCCTGATTGCTGTTGTGGTTGCCCATAATAATTAGAAACAGCTTGACTATTTGTTGGTGATTGATTGAAATGTGTACTTTGCTGTGGTTGCATGTAAAGGCTTTGTTGTCCTTGGGGTTGCATATAAATACTTTGTTGACTTTGTGGTTGCATGTAAATACTTTGTTGTCCTTGTGGTTGATTATAATAATAAGAATTAGGCTGTGGTGGTTGCTGATATTGTTGCTGATTGTAATAATAAGAATTTGGCATACTTGTTTGTTGTTGATAAGGCGGTTGCTGATATTGTGGTTGACTATAAGGCTGTTGTTGATAAATAGATTGTTGCTGATAAGATTGCTGTTGCATAATATTAGGTGCAGGTGTTTGCATGGTAGGCGGAGCGTAAAACGGGTTGTCCTGATTTGCATTTGTTTTTTCTTCAAATTCGTTTTGTTCTTCAGGTTCTTGTGGAGCTTCTGCCGCTTCAAAACCGAAATCATCGCCTTCTGTTGCAAAACCAACAAAATCATTGGCAGAAGGAAGTGGATTTTTAGAAGATTTATTTATTGTAGGCGGAGGTGATACTGCTTCTGAAACAGTTACAAATTCTGTCGCTGGAGCTGATTTATTTTCATGTGTATTTGTATTTATATCTGTATTTATATTAATATTAGAAGTAAATAATTCTGATGCTTTTGAAAACTGATTTGGAGATACATAAATTTCTGTATCTTTATTATCTGGACTTGTATCACAAAGCAGTTTCACACATTCTGGACAAGGTTGGCTGACTTCTTTACTGCTAAAAGAAATTGTAATCAGCTTTTCTACTGTGATTTCACCAGCTGCAATCATTGTCATGATAGCATTGAATTCTGGACAAGCACGCATAATTTTCCCGTCACTGATTTTCACACTTGTAATACCAGCATAGACCGTTTGTTTGTCTGTTATTAATACACAAAGTTCAGAATCACTTCCAGAAACAAGTTGCGGTTCAATGTTTTTAATATCATTCATTAGTTTTATCGCTTGATTATAAAAATCTTTTGATTCCATGAAATTACCTGCCTTTCTTAATGCTGACATGATAGTCAGGCTTTTTTCAGAAAGCCTGACTTGATGGAAATAATATCAGCAAATATTATATTATTCTTCTACAGCAATATTAGGATTTCTGCGAAGCTGATTTTTTAATCTTTGTTTAGCAAGTTTTGCCTGGTGTTCAGCTTTTCGCATTTCTGCACGGGCTTTATTTTTTTCAACCTGACGTTTCAGTGCTTCTGCTCCCTCAGCGACAAGTGTTTTATTAAACAAGCAAGACAATGAAATATCGTCCTGTGTGCCGAAATTTGTCCTTTTGGTTAAATTTCTAATAATCACCCTGTCAAAATCAGGCATTTGTTCTAAATGACTTGCAATAATCGTATGATAATCCAGAAAATCATCTTCACTTCTGAACGAAGTAAATAATCCGTCTGTAGATACAAATACTGCCATAGGATTATCTATCAGATAAAAATTATTAAACATGTCAATTGCATTTGAGTTACACATAGAAGCTGTCAAATTTGCAGGTGCAGATTCATCATCAGCAATCGGCATTTCTGCCTCACCGTCTTCATCAATCAAAACAAGACTACCATCACCGATTTGCATACCAAAAACATAATCTTTGCCCATAACAACTGCAATCAGCGTTGTTCCATACATGGATTCCATTTTGATAGATTCATATTGTTCTTCTGTGAATGGAGCTTTTTCTTCGTCTGTCACAGGATTTTTGCGGTAATGCTTAGAAACTTCACGATTCCAACGTGAAATAATCTGTTTTTCAATTTTTGTAATAATATCTTTTGGATTTTCTTGAAAATTTTCTTCAAATTCTTCAGGGTCTCTGTAAAAATTACGCACAGTACGCAGTGTAGCCCGCACAGCAAGACGGGAGCCTACATCACTTCTGAAATGTTTCTTACTTCCATGTCCATCTGCAACAACAGCAATCGAATAAGATTCATTGGACTGGAAATTTGAAAAATCCTGACAAACTGTCCCTTTTGCTACATGGCTTGCACCAATAACAGAATGACAAAATCCTTCATACATAGTGTATGCCTCCTTTCTCTTTTTTATTATCTGTCTTACCAGCCAGCATCGAATGGAACATTATCGCCGTAGCCCTCAGATTTAATAATTTCCTGAATCTGTTGACCAAGCATTTTCTGTTTTGTTTCAAATACATCTTCCATGCCCAATTCATGACCAGAGTCATCAGAAAGCGTCATACTCTTACTACCAATCTGAGAAGAAGTAACAGCAATGACTTTAATTAAATGTGCCAATTGTCCGCCAGAATATGCATGTACAACAGTATCTTTTGTCCCTGTAAATTCTGCAAGCATATCATCATCTGCTTCTTTTCCAATGCCAAGAGCAGTTTTTAAGCCGTATTTATACCAAGAGTTTTGCTGTAATTCGGCAAGACCTTCTTTGTAATTATCTGACGGATAGCCATCTGTCATTAAGAAAATAACAGGTGCAAAAGATAAGGACGGAGAATTTAAAAAGCTATTACGTGACATTCTGATATTTAGTTCTTTGAATGCTGCTCCCATGCTGGTGACACCATCTGCACGCAATCTTGTCCATTCAAAATCTTCAATAGAAATAGGCTCAGAATACATCCACATAACATTAGTTGAAAATGTCAGCACAGCAATTTTTACGTCTGTATCTGCTTCACCGACACGGCGGATTTCTGGAATTAATTCTTCCATAACGGCATTTAATTCCCCCATTTTTGTGCCTTTCATGCTTCCTGATGTATCAATCAGGAAAAAGATAACCAGACTTTTTCTTGAAACACCTGTTGCATTTAATGGGTCATCATCGTCGAAATCCATAAAATCATCGAAACCATCTAGCTCGCCACCGAATCCATCGTCAAAATCTAAACTATTTTCCATTTCTTCATTCATTAATCTATTACTGCTACTTTTTTCTTTCAGAGTAGCTTTCCCCTTTCTTAATAATATAATTTAAGACTTAATTATAAAATTATTTTTATAAAACACCCTGCTTGACTGCCCACAAGGTCTATTTTAAATTATCAATCGCCGATTTTAGCAATAATGCCATCACCGAAATTAATTTCTAAATTCTCCCATAATGGGAATCCTTTTCCAGATGGTGTAGAATAAAAATTACCATCAGGCATTTTTACTCGCCATGTCTTTCCAGAACTGTTCTTTACGCCTAACATGCCAGCACGGAGTTTATTTTCTACTACTTCGCCTGTTACAGTTTCAAAATCATCAGAATTTTTTTCTGTTTCACATGCGTAGAATTTATAGCCTAAATATAATGGCACTCTGTAATCTTTATTATTAAATGCAAGACTAGCAATATAATTCCCACATCTTGGACACACGAAGAAATTCGGATTATCTTCTGCTTTTCTGAACATCGTTGTAAAATTCGTTCGTCCGCAAGTGCAGGCTACAATTTCAGAACGCAAACGAATAAATAATTTTTGCCATTCGTTTTCAATAATGCGTTTATTAGGCTCTGAAATACCAACTGTGAACGAATGAATAAATGCATCACGTACATAAGTCGGATAGATTTTCCAGAATTTAATCACGTTATCATGAATGCCCCTGACAGGACGATTAGAAGTATCATTCGGGTCATAAACAAATATTGCATTCTGTCCATAATGTTTTAATTCAGAAGTTTCTGTCAAGCAAATATCTTTGACAACTTTTTCACCTTCCATGGGGTCGCCTCTGAATAATAATTTAAATAATACAACGGCAAGTGAGTATTTATCCGTCTGTACATCAGGTTTTTTCAGACCTCGAACAACTTCAGGAGCCATGTAACCAGGTTTACCACCAATACCAAAATTGCTGCCATCAGGTGCAATATTATCACAGTCGCAGACCAAAATATCACCAGTTTTAATATTAATAAAAAATCCGCCGTCATTCAAATCCTGATAGCTTTTTCCAGCTCTGTGAAGTTGTCTGAACGCATTTACAATATTAATGACTGCTGTTACCATTGCATATAAGCTTTTGAATTGCACAGCAGTTTTAATTGCCTTGCCTGTCAATGGGTCTACGTCCAGCTTATAAGTATTTAAAATATCTACAAAAGAATCATAACCCTGTGGTCTTAAATCCATTAAATAGCCAAAGCCTCCAGTTTCCATAGGCTTTGTAAGATATTTCGGCCATAAGAATTTATTACTTGGTGCGCCGTCGTTAATATTATTTGCAATATTCTGACGGAATGCTTTCGGATTACGCATTTTATCAACATCATACCATTTTAACGCATAATCCATGTTATTAAATTCAACCAGATAAACAATACCTTGACCGCCCTGTCCAAGAACTTTTTTTACTTTAGCAGCTCCGCCATATTCCATCTCGACATACTGCCCGATTTGTAGTTCAACCATTTGAATTCATCCCTTTCTAAATTGTAATTTGTGAAATATTTACAGCAGGTTTGGCATCAATACAAACCGCCCTTGCTGATTGTTTCAGCTTTAATGCCAACTTCCTTGCAGTATCTTTGTACATAGGATTTGTCATAGCATTTAATTGTTAAAGCTCTGCACTGTGAGAATGCATCATCTGCAATTTGTTTCACACTATCTGGAATAAATAATTTTTTCAGACTGTCACAGCCTTGAAATGCACAACTGCCAATACTAACAATTGTATTTGGCAAATCTACGATTTCTAAATTATGACAAAACTGGAATATATTATCTGGAATTTCCGTGACACCTGCTGGAATATTAACTTTTGTTAATTTTCCGCATAGATTAAATACACCTGCTCCAAGAATTTTCACACTTGCAGGAATTGTAATTGTTTTTAATCTCTTGCATTCAGAAAATGCATAATCACCAATTGTAATTAACGTTGGAGGAAGTTCTGCATTTTTCATAAAGCCAAATCCGTCAAAACAAAAACTATCTAATGTTGTATAACCACTTGGAATTTTTACATTGCCTTTTAGTCTGTAACGCCCCGCATCAGATGGTTTGAAAATCTTGTCAGGGTCTGTTTCCTGTGGGATTTCTTCCACAACAGGTTGTACAGGCTGTCTTTGTGGAACAGGTGCAACTTGAGGTTGTTGTGGAGCAAGAGCTGGTTGTGGCATAGGTTGTGCCATGGCAGGCTGTGCCATCATAGGCTGTCTCATTGCTTGTTGTGGTGTACCATATGCATTAACAGGTGGTGGAGCAAAGGGATTGGCAAATTGTGGCTGTGCTGAAAATGTTTGTGTTGGTGCAGGAACTGCACCTTGTTCTGGCATTGTTGTTTCATAAGACCAGTCCAGCAAATAAGTAAAGCATACCATTACAAATTCTACTGCACCTTCTGACAAGAACATTTCATTCATCATGTATTCTTTTGATTTCATAATAGAAATTCTTTGATTGTCACCTCTTTGCATAGCAGTTAATATACCGCTTTTGGTGACGTTTTTTAATAAACGGCGTTCTTTTTCATATTCTGGAATATAGTCATTCATCAATGAAATAAACTGGTCGGGATTGCTTAGAATTTCATTGCCGAATTGCTGAAGCATGCCTTTTAGCTTTTGACTAACAGCTACTGTGTTCTCAAATCCTGCTACATTGACCATAAAGTAAAATTTTGCTACTTAACTATATAGGCGAACAGATGCCCATATCAAGAAAATTTCACTGCAATTTGATTGCAAAGTTTATTTTTTCTTGAGTAGCTTCTCCTTTCTTAAAAAAATAAAAAATAACTAAAAATAATTTCCCCTTAATTTTCGGGGGTTTATCATTTTCCAATTTATAATAGATAACACAC
>CAMWUF010000073.1 GCA_947177375.1 uncultured Ruminococcus sp. | reverse complement strand
GTATATTATATACAAAAAAAAAAAAAAAATGAAGCCATTTTTTATGAATTTATAACAAAAGCAACATATCAAAAGGTTGCCTTGCTATTTGATTAATTTTTAGGTTTTGCTGTAACATTAAAAACAGAACTCATGACTGGAACGGCAAATGAAAATGCGACTGCTTGCCAAAGCAAATTACCAGTTAAAACTGTTGTGGAAAAAATAGCCTGTGCCTGTGGTAGCCAAATTGTCACAGCAAGCATGAGTGCTGAAAATAACACAGCAAAAATTAATTTCCAGTTAGAAAAATAACGCACACTAAAAATTGTCCCGTGTTCAGATTTGCACTCAAATACATGAATTAATTGCGAAACAACAAGCGTAAATAATGCACAAGTTCTTGCTTCTGTGAGCGTTCCGCCAAGTCTTAAAGCGGTACTAAATGACCCTAATGTACAAAGTCCAATCATAACACCACGCCAGACAATCTTGCCTAATAAACCATTTGCAAAAAAACTTTCATCAGGTTTTCTTGGAGGACGTTTCATAATATCTTTTTCAGGCGGTTCTAACCCTAAAGCAATTGCTGGTAAGCCGTCTGTTGCTAAATTTACAAGCAATAACTGCACAGGTAATAATACAACAGGCATACCCATTAAAATGCCTAAAAACATCGTAATGACTTCACCAATATTACAAGATAATAAATATCTGACAAATTTTCTGATATTAGAATAAATTGCTCTTCCTTGTTCGACTGCACTCACAAGAGTCGCTAAATTATCGTCCATTAGAATTACATCAGCGGCTTGTTTGGCAACATCAGTGCCAGTCATACCCATAGCAACACCAACATCAGCTTCTTTAATCGCTGGTGCGTCGTTGACACCATCACCAGTCATTGTGACAATATTTCCAGCACGTTGAAATGCTTTCACAAGTCTTAATTTATGAGAGGGATTCACTCTGGCAAATACAGAAATTTTAGATAATCTTCTGTCAAGCTGTGTATCTGTCATTAAGTCTAATTCATCACCTGTGACAACTTCACCACCACGAAGCAAACCAGCTTTTTTCCCAATTGCCGCTGCAGTTTTCTTATGGTCGCCAGTAATCATGACAGTTTTGACAGAGGCATTGGCACAAGTTCTGATTGCTTGTTTTGCTTCAGGTCTTGGCGGGTCTAGCATACCTGTTAAACCAAGAAATACCATGCCATTAAGAGCCTGATTAAAACTTTCACAGGATTTTTCAGCAAACGCTAATACACGCAGAGCCTGTTCAGATAAGCTCTCTGCTTTTTCTAAAATTTTTTTACTCATCACAGGTGTTAAGGCAACATCACCTGTTTTCGTTCTCACAAAATCACAGCGTTTTAAAATCACATCAATTGCACCTTTTGTATAAACAATAGCTTGAGAATTTTTTTTCACAAGTACACTCATAGACCTAGTATCACTGTCAAAAGGTTCTTCGGAAATTCTGGTATAATCAGATAACATTTTAGCAGAAATTCCGCCTTTTGCTGACATGGCAAGCAAAGCAATTTCTGTTGGGTCGCCGACTGCTGACCAACTAGCATGATTAGATAATTCGCCTCTGTTACGGCTGGAAATATCACCAGATAATTCTGCATTATTGCATAAAACAGCACATTTTAATAAACTTTCTAAAGCAGGATTGCTTTTAGGATTTACATGCATATTATGCTCTAAAATTGCACCGTCCATTTTTAAAGCATTGCCTGTAATATCAAATTCCTGTTCTAACAGATTAATTTTAGTCACTGTCATGCGATTTTCTGTAATCGTTCCTGTTTTATCAGAACAAATGACAGACGTACAGCCTAAAGTTTCTACACTATGCAAGCGATTGACAAGGGCTTTTTGTTTCATCATGCGATTGACAGCAAGAGCTAATGCAATTGTAACAGTTGCAGGTAAGCCCTCAGGAATCGCAGCAATCGCAATAGAAATTCCTGTCATCAGCATATCAAAAATAGGTTCGCCTCTGAGAACACCTGCACCAAATACTGCCATACAAACGCCAATGCAAATAAAGGCAAGTGTTTTTCCCAATTCTCCCAGACGTTTTTGCAAAGGCGTTTCTGTACGTGTAATCGAAGACAACATGCCAGAAATCTGACCCATTTGTGTATTTTTACCAGTAGAAATCACTTGTGCAGTGCCACTACCTCTGGTAACAGCCGTACCACTATAAATCATATAAGGCTTATGCAATCCTGTTAAATCATCTTTATGAGTTCCTGCATATTTTGCAATAGGCTCTGCTTCTCCTGTTAAAACAGATTCATTTGCATAAAGCCGATTCGCTGTTAATAATAAACAATCTGCTGGAATGCAATCACCAGCTTCAATAGAAATTATATCTTCTGGCACAAGTTCTTCTGCTGGCAATTCCTGTAATTTATCATCACGCCAGACTTTGGCTGTGGGAGCTGTCATATGCCGTAATGCTTCCAGTGTTTTTTCTGTTCGGTATTCCTGAATAAAGCCCAAAATTGCATTTAATAATACAATCACAACAATTGTAACAGCATCTGTCCATTCGCCTAATAAAGCAGAAATTCCCGTTGCGACTAATAAAATTAATACCATAGCATCTTTAAACTGACTGAAAAAAATTTTAATTCCACTAGTTGGCTTTACTTGTACTAATGTATTAGAACCATGTTTTTTTTTGCGTTCATTCGCCTGTGACGAAGTAAGACCCTTCATAATGCACCTTCTCTCAAATAATTTGACTATTGCATACTATGTACAAGTCTTACAAAATATGAGTATTTTCAAATAAAAAAACCGTTTCGGAAATATCCGAAACGGCTTATTATGATTTTTGATTTTTATTAGTCGCTTACATAAGGCAACAAAGCAATATGTCTTGCTCTCTTGATAGCAACTGTTAATTCACGCTGATGATATGCACATGTACCAGTTACACGGCGAGGCAGAATTTTAGAGCGTTCTGTCATGCATTTTTTCAGCTTGTTAATATCTTTGTAGTCAATTTTTTCTACACGGTCAACGCAGAACATGCAGACCTTTTTGCGAGGACGCTTAGATGGTCTTGAATTTCTCTCACGTTCCATAATTGATTCACAACTCCTTTCAAAAAATTTAAGGATTAAAACGGAACTTGTCCGTCACTAATAATCGCTTCA
Organism: uncultured Ruminococcus sp.; assembly: GCA_947177375.1. Lineage (GTDB taxonomy): Bacteria > Bacillota > Clostridia > Oscillospirales > Ruminococcaceae > UBA3855. Next base: position 2,925 of record CAMWUF010000073.1, on the reverse strand, counting down.
AAATCGCTGATGTCAATATCCCCTAATTCAACATCTTTTGGAGAATCATCAAATTGCTGTGGTGCAGAATTCTGTTGTGGCACAGGATTCTGTGGTGCAGGCTGTTGATAATAATTACTATTGTTCTGATAACCGTAATTGCCGTTATAGCCATTACTGTTATTATAGCTATTATTTTGATAGCCATTGTTGTTATTATAGCCATAGTTATTATTATAGCCATTGCCATAAGACTGATTATTTCTAGTCGGGTCTGAAAGTACAAAATTTACTTTATCAGCAATAACTTGACAACCATAATGTTGCACACCGTTTTTATCAATGTAATTACTATTTTCAATTCTTCCATCAATCAAAATCGGTTTGCCCTTTACAAAATACTGATTCACAAGTTCAGCAGCCTTATTAAAACAAGTAACATTGAAAAAATCAGACTGCTTCTGCTCACCCTGTCTTGTAGAAACAGGACGGTCTACTGCAATTCGGAAACGACAAAACGGCATTCCCGTTTGTGCTACACTAAATTCTGGGTCAGCAACCAATCTCCCCATAAGAATTACTTTGTTCATAAAAAATACCCCCTGAATCAATCCGTATTTTTACTTTGTCGTCACTAAAGCTCTCAGAACATTATCATTGATATTTAATCTACGGTTGAGTTCTGCTGGAAAATCTGGTGCAGATGTGAATGAATAAACCACATAATAACCTTCTGTGCTAACATCTGTGCCTTTCTTAATTGGATAAGCCAATTTACGCTTGCCCCATTCGCTGACTTCTTCTGTCAAAGAACCATGACGTTCAATCAAAGCTTTCACTTTTTCAACAGTAGCTCTCATTGTTTCTTCATCTTTTTTCAGACTAAAAACAACCATAGCTTCATAATTTTCATTCAGTTTTGCCATTTTTAAGCACCTCCTTCTGGATTTCGCCTGATAAACAGGCAAGGATTGGAACTGCATTTCTTAAGCAGTCCAATATATTATAGCATAAAATCCAAAGCTTGTCAAGTATTTTTTGAAAATTTTTTTCATTCACTTAACGGCACATGGCAAGTAATCTTGCTGAATTTTCTTCATCACCATGCCGAAATAAAAACTGTGCAACTTCTTTGAAATGTGTCTGGATATAATTTTTAAAAACAGATTCTTCCTGTTCTTCTGCCATCAAAACAGCAATCGGAATTTTATATTCTGGTTTTTGCATTTGATTGAAAAACAGTGTTCTGGAAAAATTATTTTTTTCATTCCAGAATCGAAATAATAATTTTTCTTCTTGTGTGATTCCATGCTGACGACAAATTTCAATTCTTACATGTTTATGATTTTTCAAAAGATGTAATATATTTGCATATTCCAGCAAACTGGAATTAATACACTGTGTTGTATCATGCATTTTAACTTCATGCAAATTCTTACAACAGGCAAATGCATCTTCACCGATTTTACGAACACTTGCTGGAATATAAACTTTTTCCAGACTGTTACAACCCATAAAAGCACGTTTCCGAATTTTTTTCAATCTTTTGGGAAGAACTATTTTTTTCAGAGATACACAATTGCAAAATGCTTCTTCACCGATTTCTGCCAATTCTTTTGGCAACTTTACGGCATGCAGACTCCAGCAATTATAAAATGCCCATTTTTTAATACGATTAATATTACTGGATAATCTTGCTGTGCCTAAATTCCAACAGTCAGAAAATGCTCTGCTTCCGATATGAGTAACAGTTTCTGGCAATTTAACAGATTTTAATTTGCTGCAATGTTCAAAAGCACTATTTCCGATTTTTTCCAGTACAGGCGGAAACGCAATGTGTGACAAATTTGTACAGCGATAGAAACTTCTGTCACCAATGGACGTAATATTTTCTGAAAATTCAGCCAATCCAAGACTCAAACACCCTGCAAATGCATCTGTCTTGATTTCAGAAATTTGCTCTGGCAAAGTAATTTCCTGTAATCGAATGCAATTCATAAATACACCATTTCCTAAATCTGCAACAAATGCAGGCAGGAAAATATTTTCCATTTCTCTGCAACCATAAAAAGCATAATTTTCAATATGCTGAACCGTTTCAGGCAAGCTAAATGAAATAATATCCCGATTCTGATAAAATTCCCATGCAGAAACTTTGTCAATTTGTTTTAAATATATCACAAAATTTTCACTCCTTTCTAAATAACTCTAAATAAAATAATTTATTCATGTTTTATAATTTTGGCTCTGAATTCCTGTTCAGCAGAAATGATATTTTTCTGTGCAAGTCCATAGACTTGTGAGGCATTTATTTCTATCTGAGCAAATTTTTTTGCTTCTGGACTAAAACCAGATAATTTTTTCAGAGATGTTCCTAACATAATATTACTTGTTTTTTTCAGAATTGCTAATAATTCACTGCCTTTCTGATTCAATGCTAAAATTCTTGCATAAGGCTGTTGCAAGAATAAATCCTGTTTCTGAATGCCAATTATCGCACACATGATAATTCTTTTAATTCTTGCCATAGTAAAGCATTTGGTTTTTATACTTGCTAAAAATTCAGCTAAGCTATTAGCATTTTTCGCATGTAGAAAACGCTTTGCAAGTGCAGGTGTCATATCTGGTAAATTTAATAATTCTGCTTCTGAAATCAGACGCATTTTATATAATATCACAGATTCTAAATTTTTTATCTCTGCAACATGATTTTCCTGTAATCTTTGTGTTAATAATTCTGCTGTTTCTACTGGAATAAAATTAAAATAATTTTCTTTTGTTTCTAAAATTGCTTTTCTGATAAAACTTGCACTTGCAAATTTTGCACTTGTTTCTAAACTATCATGCAGAACATCTTGTCGTGGAATTGTAAATAACTCTAAATTTAAATTTAATTTTCTCATAGCTTTGATATATTCAATTGCTAATAAATTATTTGCATCTTGT
>CAMWUF010000072.1 GCA_947177375.1 uncultured Ruminococcus sp. | reverse complement strand
ATGCTGTATACTAGTAAATAGCACTTTTTATAAGACACAATATATTGTATTTTATATTTTGTCTTATATTGTGTTTTGAAAAAATTAGGGCAAAGGAGTAGTTTCAATGCTGATGTATATTGTCAAGCGTGATGGAAGAAAAGTTCCATTTAACGTGGAAAAAATAGCAGATGCTGTTTTCAAAGCGGCGAAGTCTGTAGGGGGAACAGATTATCAGGAATCAGTTTCTATTGCAGAACAAGTCGCAAAACTTTGTGAGGAACAGTATGTAAATACACCCACTGTGGAACAAATTCAAGACTTGGTAGAAAAAACTTTAATTAAAAAGGGACATGCCAACACAGCAAAAGCATATATTTTATATCGCTATGAGCGTACCCGCTTCAGAGAAATGAAAACAAATCTCATGACTGTTTTGAATGAATTAACATTTCATTCTGCAAAAGATAGTGATATCAAGCGTGAAAATGCAAATATTGACGGCGATACCGCTATGGGAACAATGTTAAAATATGGTAGTGTTTCTGCAAAAGAATTTTATGAATTATATGTTTTAAAGCCTGAGCATGCTAAAGCTCATAAAAACGGTGATATTCATATTCATGATTTGGATTTTTTAACGCTTACAACAACTTGCTGTCAGATTGACTTAGTGAAATTATTCAAAGGCGGTTTTTCAACAGGACATGGCTTTTTGAGAGAACCAAACGATATTGCAAGTTATTCTGCATTAGCTTGCATTGCGATTCAGTCAAATCAAAATGACCAACACGGTGGGCAAAGTGTTCCAAATTTTGATTATGCTATGGCTGACGGCGTTCGTAAGACTTATACTACAAGATATAAACAAAATTTAGAACGTGGTCTGGAGCTTTTAGCGGACTGCGAAAACGCAGAAGAGCTTGCCAAAAATTTAATACAAACACTTGCTGAAAAAAATTTAGTCCCAGTATTAGCAAATAATAATCATTTTCAGGAGGAAGCACAAGCATATCTTGAAAAAAGCATGCCTTCCGAAACAGCAGAAAGAATTTTAAATTTTGTTGCAAAACATGCTTATCAGGAAACTAATCGTGCAACTTATCAGGCAATGGAAGCCTTAGTGCATAATTTAAATACGATGAATAGCCGTGCAGGTGCACAAACGCCTTTTTCATCTATTAATTATGGTACAGATACAAGTCCAGAAGGTCGCATGGTAACAGAAAATATCTTGCTTGCGAATGAAGCAGGTTTAGGCAATGGCGAAACACCTATTTTCCCGATTCATATTTTTAAAATCAAAGAAGGCATTAATTATAACCCAGAAGATAAAAATTATGATTTATTTAAATTAGCTTGCAGAGTGTCTGCAAAGCGACTATTTCCTAATTTTTCATTTATTGATGCACCATATAATTTACAGTATTATAAATCTAATGATTATCGTACTGAAATTGCTTATATGGGTTGTCGAACCAGAGTCATTGGCAATGTTTATGACCCGTCACGTGAAATTGTCACAGGCAGAGGAAATTTAAGTTTTACGTCTATTAATTTGCCAAGACTTGCGATAGAAGCCAATCATGATTTAGACAAATTTTTTGCAAGTTTGGATGCTATTATGAATTTAGCAATAGACCAGCTATATCATAGATTTCAGATTCAGTGCAAGAAAAAAGTCAGAAATTTTCCATTTCTTATGGGACAAGGTATCTGGATAGATTCTGATAATCTTAGCCCAAATGAAAGCATTGCGGAAATTCTCAAACATGGGACTTTGTCTGTTGGATTTATTGGACTTGCAGAGACATTAAAAGCCTTAATCGGCAAACATCATGGTGAAGATGAACAAGCAAGAGAATTAGGCTTAAAAATTATTACCAGAATGCGAAATCGTCTTGATGAAGAAGCACAAAAAACAGGCTTGAATTATTCTCTATTGGCAACACCAGCAGAGGGCTTGTCTGGTCGATTTGTTCGCATGGACGCTAAAAAATATGGTATTATTCCAGGCGTGACAGATAGAAGTTATTACACAAATTCTTTTCATGTGCCTGTTTATTATCCTATCAGTGCGTTTGAAAAAATTCAGATTGAAGCACCCTATCATGCCTTAACAAATGCAGGACATATCAGTTATGTAGAATTAGACGGCGACCCATTAAAAAATTTACCAGCTTTTGAAAAAATTATCCGTTGCATGAAAGAATCGGGCATTGGCTATGGTTCGATTAATCACCCTGTTGACCGTGACCCTGTTTGTGGTTATACAGGTATTATTAATGACGTTTGTCCAAAATGTGGTCGTCCTGAAAAAGACCATAATAAAATAGGATTTGAACGTATCCGCCGTATTACTGGCTATTTAGTTGGTACACTTGACAGATTTAATGACGCAAAACGCAGTGAAGTTGAGGACAGAGTAAAGCATAATGTTTAATTAATTGCTGAATACGAGCAATTAGACCTGTCCAATGTTAATGGGCAGGTCTTTTTATTTTAATATTTTATATTATATATTTTGGAGTGATATTTCATGTTTTTACAAGTATCAGGTTTGGCAAATGATTCTATTGTAGATGGTCCTGGATTTCGGTTTACAATTTTTGTGCAGGGTTGTCCGCATCATTGCAAAGGTTGTCAAAATCCGCAAACCCATGCTTTTCAAGGCGGAACACTCATGACAACAGAAGAAATTTTTGCTAAAATCAAACGCAATCCGCTGTTAGACGGTGTAACGTTTAGTGGTGGTGAGCCATTTTGTCAGGCACAGGCACTTGCGGAACTTGGCAGAGAAATTCATAAATTGGGCTTGAATATTATGACATATACTGGTTATACGTTTGAGTATTTATCTACTCACAGAGATTCTAATTTTTATGGTGAATTATTAGATATTTCTGATTGGCTCGTAGATGGAAAATTTATTCAGTCTAAAAGAAGTTTAAATTTATTATTCCGTGGCAGTGAAAATCAAAGAATTTTAGATATTCCCAGAAGTATTACAGAACATAAGCCAATTCATGCAGATTTTGGTGCAGATTATGCATATTATGTATCATAAATTATATTTTTATTAATTAAATAAAGGAGGTTTTTTATGAAACAGTTTCACAAGCAATTTTTAAGCTCTTTGTTAGCAATTGCTTTGGCAGTTCCAGCGATTCCGTTAGGAATTTCCAATACAATTACAGCTTCCGCAGAGACAAACTGGAAATTTGATTTAGGAGGCAATGGAACAGCTTCTGGCTATACTGGAGTCAATGCCTCTACAGCCTATAGCAAACAGTTAGGCTATGGCTTTGCCAATACTTCAAGTGTAAAAGATGTTTCTTCTTCTGGAACAGATGCATTAAGTGATGCTGTGCAATTTACTTCTACAGATATTAATAATACGTTCAATGTAGATTTACCAAATGGCTTATATCAAGTTACAGTCACAACAGGTGATACTACAAGAACTAGCATTCGTGCAGAGGGCATGTTGCAATTAATTAATTTAACTGGCAGTAATGCAGTTGAAACTTTTCAGTTACCTGTAACAGATGGGCAATTGAATATTATGGCAACAGAGGGCAGAGCAGGAACTTATTTTTCAATTAGTTCTGTAGAGATTACACAGTTGAATGATACAGCACAAACAAATCCAACTATTTGGCTATGTGGCGATTCTACGGTTGCAAATTATTATAATACAAATGATACTTCACAGCATGGTTGGGGACAGTATTTGAAAAATTACTTGCCTAGTGCATTTGCAAATTATGAAGTCAGAAACATGGCTGCAAGCGGACAATATGCAAAAGGCTTTGTAGATGCAGGACAATTTGATGCCATTGAAACTTACGGAAAAGCAGGAGATTATTATATTATTTCTATTGGCATTAATGACACAAATTATTCTAATGCAGAAGAATATTATAATACAGTCACAGATATGGTAAAACGTGCGAAAGCCAAAGGCATGACTGTTATGTTAGTAAAGCAACAGGGCAGAAGAAGTGATTTAAACCGTGATAAATTATTAAGTGGTCGTTGGTTCGGCGGGCAATTAGATACGATTGGAGCTGAACAAGATATACAAGTAATAGATTTATTTACACCGTGGCAAAATTTCGGGCTTTCACTTGGATATGATGCTATGGAGGAATATTATGCCTCTGAAGATGATTTGCATCAAAGTAAAACAGGTTCTATGAAATTAGCGTCTCTTATGGCAGAATTAGCTTTTTCTGGAACAAGTTCAGAAACAGGTTCCCAAATTCCTGAAAATAGTATTTTTATGCTAAGAAATGGAAATTCTGGGCAATATATGGCTCTAGATGGTGACTATCAAGACGGTTCTAATGTTGTGCAATCTGCACATCCAAATATTAATAGCAAGTCTGCATTATGGAAAGCAGTTTCAGCTGAAGATGGCTATTATTATATTTATAGCTGTGCTGGTGACGAATCAAAATTATTAGATTTAAGTTATGGTGATACCAAAAATGGCACAAATATTGGCATTTGGGGCGATACAAACAATGACGCACAGTTATTTAAATTTATTCAGCAGGAAAACGGCAGTTATATTATTACAACGAAAAATTCTAATGATAACAGTGCTGTTGAAGTAATCGGAGCTTCTCAAGACCATAAAGCAAATATTCAGGAATGGGAACGAAACGGCAATGCTTGTCAAACATGGTTTATTGACAGTGTGCAATTATCTAATACAGAGAATTTCATTTCTGGTGATGTGAATCATGATGGCATTGTGAATATTTATGATTTAGTGATATTAAAACAGCAAATAAAAAAGCAAACTGTTTCTGCGTATACCCAAAAAGTTGCTGACATGAACGGTGATGCAAAGATTAATTCACAAGATGTGAAATTATTAACAACATATTTGCACGGCAAAGGCAATACAAGTTATTGGGAAACTGGCAAAAAAGTTTATTATGCAGTAGATTCTGCTTTTAACAGAGGTATTGTAGAAAATACAAATGCTGGCTTTACAACAGATGCTTATTTGAATTTAGATAATACAGCAGGTAGTTTTGTTGAATTTACAGTAAATGCTCCAAAAGATGGTAATTATTTATGTACGTTCAATATTGCAAATGGCAGTGCCAATAATCGCCAAATGAAAATTGAAGTCAATGAAAATTCTGATTACTGGCTACAAGATTTCTTGTCTACAGAAACTTGGACACAATGGCAGGAAAGAGCAATTGTATTACCATTAGTTGCAGGTGCAAATATAATTAGATTAACTTCTGCAACAGCAGACGGAGGCCCTAATATTGATTATTTAAGAACAGAATTAACAGATGAACCAATTGCGGAAATATATACACCTGAACAAAAGCCAAATTTAGACCCTGTTGAGGGTAGCACAACTGTTTATATTGCAGGAGATTCTACTGTACAAAGCTACCGTGCAAGTTATGCACCTCAGCAAGGCTGGGGCTATTATTTAACAAACTATTTTACAGATAATGTAACAGTTTCTAATCAAGCAATTGCTGGCAGAAGTTCAAAAAGTTTCTATGATAATAGCAGATTACAGACAATTTTAGATTCTATGCAGAAAGATGATTATTTATTAATTCAGTTTGCAATTAATGATTCTGCAAAAGGCAATGAAGAACGTTATGCACCAGTTTGTGGTAATGTGAATAATCCAGAGACAGGCTCTTATGAATATTATATTGAAAAATATATCGAAGGTACGCTTGAAAAAGGTGGCACGCCTATTTTAGTTACAACAGTCATTGGCTTAAAAGCATATTCTAATGGCAGTTTTGTAAATAGCTATACAGAATATTGCAACGCCTGCAAAGATATGGCAAAAAAATATAATATTCCATGTATAGATTTAAATACACTTATGGTAAATCATTATAATGCTATTGGATATGATACGGCATATACCTATCATTTGTGCGGAGCTGTTGAGGGTTCTACTGACATGACACACTTTACTGAAACAGGTGCAAATGCCGTTGCTGGATTAGTTGCCAATGCGATTAAAAATGCAAATATTCCTATTTCTTCTCAAGTAAAATAATATTTCACTGCAAAGCAGAGTTAATTCTGCTTTGCAGTTTTTTATTTAAGATTTATTAAAAATTTATTCAAAATGCGAAAGAATTTGACCTTGACTTTGATATAGTTATTATGTTATAATAATTATATAAAAGAAAGGAGCTGTT
>CAMWUF010000071.1 GCA_947177375.1 uncultured Ruminococcus sp. | reverse complement strand
ATAATTTTTCCATTTTGGTTATCATATAATACTTTAATCTGTGTTCCATAAAAATTTTTGCTATTTCTTCTGTTTGTATATCCAATATTGAAATATCCAAAATTATATTTCTGCCATGACCAATCATTATATAATAGTTCTTCTGTATTAGAGCCGATAAATTTTCCATAAATATCACCATGCATTATATCAATAAATGTAATTTTACAATCCAATATTTCATTGTTACGCATTTGCCAAAGAGAAAAACCATTAGAATATAACCCCAGTGCAGAATATATGATAACTAAAATTAGAAATTTTTTGATAATGTTGTTGATATTCCTATCACTTATGATTATCACCCAAAAAGTAATAAAGGCAAATAGATAACTCCATATGACACTGCTGATAAAATCGCTTTTTATATAATACAAATCTAACCAAGAATATAACGATTGCACACATTCACTAAAATTTGCATTCTCTGCATAGTTATGATAGACTAATGCAGACCAAGCCAAATGTTCCCCAACATAAATAGTAATTAACATAACAATGCTACAAATAATAATTTCTGTCATGTCAAGTATGCCACCAAATGCATGATAACAAAATATGACACCAAATACCATAACAAATGCAATTAGTGTACTTGTAAAACCAAGATAGCCCAGTAAAATCCAAATGAAAACTGCTGGAATACTGCCAATAACAGCCCCTAATATGCCTTTTGTCATGGTTTTATTTAACCTGTAATTGCATCAAATGGACATAATTGCTCACATACACCACAGCCGACACATAATGTATTATCAATACCTGCTTTGCCGTCACTATCAATATGAATAGACGGACAACCTAATTTCATACATTTTTTGCAGCTTCTGCATTTATTTTTATCAATCATAACAGGTGGTTTTGCTTTTACATGTTTTAATAATACGCAAGGACGGCGTGAAATAATGACAGACGGTTCATCAACAGCAAGTTCTTCTTTGAGAACCTTTTCGCATTCGTCTAAATCATAAGGGTCTATGATTTTTACTCGCTGAATGCCCAATGCATGACATAATGCTTCTAAATCAATTTTTGTGGCAGGGTCGCCTTTAATATTATAGCCTGTTGTTGGGTTTTGTTGATGTCCTGTCATGCCTGTAATAGAATTATCCAAAATAATCACTGTAGAATTTGAACCATTATAGGCAATATTAGCAAGTCCCGTCATACCAGAATGCATAAATGTTGAATCACCAATGACAGCAACTGTTTTGTGTTCTGATTCGCCTTTAGAAGCTTTATTAAAGCCATGGATACTGGAAACAGACGCACCCATGCACAAAGTAGAATCTAATGCACACAAAGGCGGAGCTGACCCCAATGTATAACAGCCAATGTCACCTAAGACAGTAATTTTATGCTTAGCTAATAAATAAAATATTCCTCTGTGCGGACAACCAGAACACATCACAGGCGGACGCATTGGAATTTCTGTATCTGGTGTGATAAAATCTTTTGCAGGCATATGAAATGCTTCTGCAATGCTTTTTTGAGAATATTCGCCCAATGGTGAAAATAATTCTTTGCCGATGACTTCTACACCAATATTTCTGCAATGCGTTTCGATAATGCCGTCAAGTTCTTCAATGACATAGAGTTTGCTCACCATTTTAGCAAAATCTTTAATTTTCTGTACTGGCAAAGGATTTATTATGCCAAGTTTTAAAACACTGACTGCATCACCAAATACTTCTTTGACATATTGATAGCAAGCCCCAGATGTAATAATACCAATTTGTGTACCACCAATTTCAAGTTTATTAATTGCTGAAGTTTCAGCATATTCTGTTAATTTTTTGGTACGTTCTTCTACAAATGGGTGTCTCTTGATAGCATTTGCAGGAGACATAATATATTTTTGTGGATTTTTTTCATAAGCTTTCTGTTCAGAAACGACACGATTTTCTAAATTCACAATGCTTTGTGCATGGGCAATTCTTGTACAGACACGTAATAAACAAGGTGTATCAAATTGTTCAGAAATTTCAAATGCTAGTTTTGCAAATTCTTTGCATTCTGACGAATCAGCAGGTTCTAACATAGGTACTTTTGCACCAATTGCATAATGTCTGGAATCCTGTTCATTCTGAGAAGAATGCATTGCAGGGTCATCAGCAACACAAATAACAAGTCCACCTGTGACACCTGTATAAGATAACGTAAATAATGGGTCAGCGGCAACATTTAAGCCGACATGTTTCATCGCACAAGCTGTTCTTACACCTCTTAGAGACGCACCAAAAGCTGTTTCTAAAGCAACTTTTTCATTGGGAGCCCATTCACAGTAAATTTCATCATATTTTGAAGCAAATTCTGTAATTTCCGTGCTGGGCGTTCCTGGATAACTAGAAATGACTTCTACACCAGCTTCGTATAAACCTCTGGCTACTCCAGCATTGCCGATTAATAATTCTTTCATGTCAAAATCAATCTCCTTTTTTAAATTTTAAATAAATTACTGGTTTTCATTTCGTTTGTCAATAATACGTTTGGCTTTGCCCTCATAACGTTGGATAGATTTTGGAGCAACAAGCGTTACTTTTGCCTGAATTCCTAACACTGTTTTTAATTTATCAGCAGATTGTTTTTGCAGACGTTCCAAATCAGAAAAATTTTCTAATAATTTTTCATCAATGATTTCAATTCTGACTTCTAAGTAATCTGTATAATTTTTTCTGGTCAGAATTAATTCATAATGCGGAGAAATGCCCTCAATATTTGCCATAACGCTTTCAATCTGAGATGGGAAAACATTCACACCACGGATTTTCAGCATATCATCACTTCTGCCTTGTACTTTTTCCATGCGGGCATGTGTTCTGCCACATTTACATGTTTCATAATGAATTCTGGTAATATCTTTGGTACGATAACGAAGCATAGGAATTCCTTCTTTTGTGAGAGTTGTAATCACAAGTTCGCCTTTTTCTCCTGCTGGGAGTACTTCGCCAGTTTCGCTGTTAATGACTTCTGGAATAAAATGGTCTTCTGCAAAATGTAAGCCACAACGATATTCACATTCTCCTGCAACGCCGGGACCCATTAATTCACTCATGCCATAATTATCTGTAGAGAATAAGCCAAAACCTTTTTCAATTTTATCACGAAGTGCATTGGTACAGCCCTCTGAACCAAATAAACCAATTCTTAATTTTAATTCATCATTAGAAATTCCCATTTCATGGGCAACTTCGCTCATATACATCGCATAAGACGGCGTACTGATTAACACACTTGTGCCGAAATCTTTTAAAATCATGGCTTGCTTTTTGGTATTTCCTGATGAAATCGGAATCACAGCACAGCCTATTTTTTCAAGACCATAGTGCAAGCCTAACGCTCCTGTAAATAATCCATAACCAAAAGAAATCTGTGCAATATCAGTATCATTCACACCAACTGCTGTACAAAGTCTTGCTACACAGTCACTCCAGTTATTTAAATCATTACGGGTATAGCCAACAACCGTAGGCTTTCCAGTTGTTCCACTAGAGGCATGAATTCTAACAATTTCTTTCATAGGTGTGGCAAATAGTCCGAATGGATAATTATCTCTGATATCAGCTTTTGTTGTATAGGGAATATATTGTATATCTGACAGAGTTTTAATTTTATCAGCAGTAACACCTGCTTCTGTTAAACGTTTATGATAAAATTCTACATTGTCCATGCAATACTGTACCTGATGTTTCAAACGCTCTAATTGCAAGTGTTCAATTTCCTGTCGTGACATGGTTTCAATGTCTTTTTGAAAAAACATGTGATTTCTTCCTTTCTGATTGAAATATATTCTTGTAAAAAAAAACAATTTTATTTTGAAAACTGTTAAATAAAAGTAATATTTACATGATTTGTATTATTATAACATATTTTTTGCTTTCTGTCAAGCTTCTTATGTCATACAAACAGGGCAATCGCATGAAAAAATATTGAAAATTTGTGCAAAATGCCATAAAAAAGTATACTATAATTAGTAATTTCACTAATGAGATGTTCATTGATGGATATCAAATGCTGTATCAGATGGTAAAACTTTAATTCAAAAAAATAACGCATCAGCACACGCTTGAATAAAAAACAGCAAGGAGAGTGTTCTCCTTACTGCAATGATGTATATCTGAAAACGCAAATCAAAGTTTCTGACTATCATAATAAGCTAACAAGACCTGCTAAAGTAAAAATACAGCCGAAAAGCAGGGCAAGTCGACTAAGCGCACCATAATCATAATATCCCTGTAGGACTTTTGTTATATTTTCAGGATTATCTTTTTCAACGAAAACAGGTACTTTTACACCCTGTCTTTTAACACCAAGAGGAAAAGACTTGTAACTGAAAGTATGAAAAAACTTTTCTTTTTTGTAAGTATATTCTATGGTAAGTTGGTCAGTATCAGGGTCAATCATTACCATTTTGCCCTGACACAGAGTTTGTCCATTAATGGTTATTCCAATACACCACCATATTCTGAATGCGATAAGAGCGATTCCTAACAATAAAACTGTGATTGACATTATTTACCTCCGATACTATGATTAGCTATCTAATTTAATAAAAAGTGTCCAATATTTGATTTCTGTATAATATTATACTACTTTTATTTGATTTTGTCAATTGTTTATTCATTTTTTTGTAGATATTTTACTGTTTTTGAACACTTTTATCAATATTTTTATGCAGTTGCCTTGTTCATGCAAAAATGTCCTTGTATCAAATACATGCGTATTTACTAAAAAAACATTTTTATCTAAAAAAATTTTGTGTGCATTTCCAATTGATTTTTTTTCTGAAATAGCATATAATTAATATGTTAAAAATAAAAAATTTGGAAAGGATTTGTTTATTATGGGCGTAAAAGTAGTGAAATTTGGCGGAAGCAGTTTGGCTGATGCAAATCAGATTAAAAAAGCAAGTGCTATTATAAAAAGTGATGCAGAACGACGTTTTGTTGTACCATCTGCTCCAGGTAAAAGATTTTCAGATGATATTAAAGTAACTGATATGTTATATGCTTGTTATGAAAAAGCTAGTCTTGGAGAAAATTTTGATTCTGATTTTGAGAATATTAAAAATCGTTATCAAGAAATTATTGACGGTTTAGCATTAAATTTATCTTTGGAAGAAGAATTTGCTGAAATTAAGAAAAATTTGGCAACTGCTGGCAAGGAATATGCGGCAAGCCGTGGAGAATTTTTAAATGGCAAAATTATTGCAAAATATTTAGATTTTGAATTTATTGATGCTGCTGATGTGATTGTTTTTTCTGATGATGGTGTAATGCAACGTCATGAAACAAGAGCAAAATTAAGAGAACGTTTAAAAGATGTGACACATGCTGTTATCCCTGGTTTTTATGGCAAATCTGTCAGTGGCGTTGTCAGAACATTTTCCCGTGGCGGTTCTGATGTAACAGGTTCACTTGTGGCAAGGGCTTTACATGCGTCTATTTACGAAAACTGGACAGATGTTTCTGGTGTACTGGTGGCAGACCCTAGAGTTGTTGAAAATCCAATTGTTATCCCTGTTATTACTTATAAAGAATTGCGGGAATTGTCCTATATGGGATTTTCTGTTTTGCATGAAGACGCTATTTTCCCTGTTCGTACAGCAGGTATTCCAATTAATATTAAAAATACAAATCAGCCAGAAGATGCTGGAACATTAATTATTCCTGATAGTGATACAGAAGAACATAGTATACGCACGATTACAGGTATTGCAGGTAAAAAAGGCTTCTGTGCTGTCAATTTAGAAAAAGCTATGATGAATAGTGAAGTTGGTTTTGTGCGTGATGTGTTAAATATTTTCGCAGATATGGGCATTTTAGTAGAACATATGCCATCTGGTATTGACACATTAAGTATTATTGCTGACGCAGACGCTTTGAAAGGCAAAGAAGAACAATTGCTTGCTGAATTAAGAAAAGCTGTTAATCCAGATGTAGTAGAAATTGAACCAGATATTGCTTTGTTGGCAGTTGTGGGACGTGGCATGAGAAAAACAAGAGGGACTGCGGCAAGAATTTTTGCGTCTCTTGCACATGCAAGAATTAATGTGAAAATGATTGACCAAGGGTCAAGTGAATTAAATGTCATTGTTGGTGTCAATGAACATGATTTACATCAGGCAATCAGATGTATTTATGATGCATTTATTTCTTCTACACTATAATTAAA
>CAMWUF010000070.1 GCA_947177375.1 uncultured Ruminococcus sp. | reverse complement strand
ATGCTATTCAGACAACTGTCAAGTATATCTATCAGAAAAAATCGCATACTAATTTAAAAAACAGAAAACTTTAATTTTTAATCAAAATTTAATTGACAAATAATTCTGCATATGATAAAATAAAAATAATCAAAAATTTAGTTTATTTTATAAAATCAGGAGGAAATCGCATGAAAAAAATAAAAAAATTGTTATCTATCTTTCTGTCAATGATAATAATTTGTTGTTTTTGTACTTGTTTCTGTACAGCATTAAACAGCAAAGCAGTTGCATTTACACCAAATTTTGAAATTAATAGTAATGCAGGGTTATTAATTAATACAGATACTGGAAATATTCTATATGAAAAAAATCCAGATACGCAATATATGACAGGGTCTTTGGTACAAATTATGGAAGCTGTGCTGGTATTAGAAAACTGTTCCGATTTGAAAATGCAAATCACTTGTGATTCTGAACTAATTCAGCGTTATCAACAGACAGAATACCCTGAAGATTTGCGTTATGCAGATATTTATGACGGTGATATTTTAACAGTCGAAGAATTATTATATGCTATGATGTTGACTTCATCTTGTGAAGCCTCTGTTATGTTAGCAAATCAATTTGGCAATGGTAGTGTTGCAGGTTTTGTTGACATGATGAACACAAAAGCACAGGAACTAGGCTGTACAAATACAAATTTTACAAATGTTACAGGTATTTATGACCCTGCACAGAAAACAACTGCAAATGATATGGCAAAAATTACACAATATGCACTCACTGTTGGCAAATTTATTAATTTTGCGTCCGCCGCATCTTATGCACCAACGACACCAAATACAGAACGGCATAATATGGATGAATGGATTTGGACACATTCCAATAGCATGGTGCAAGAAAATACAGAATATTATGTCAGTGGTGTAAAAGGCATTAAAACAGCAAATTTAAATCAACAAGGACGTAGTATTATTTGTCAAGGCACAAAAGACGGCAGTACGTATTTAATTATATTATTATCTGCACCATTCAACGATAGTGAGGGAAATTTAAAATTTTATCATATCGAAGATGCAACAGCTCTGTTAGAATGGGCATTTTCTGATTTCACCTATCAGACAGTATTAAGTGAAAATACAGAATTAGGACAGATTGCTGTACAAAATGGTGAAAATGCTGACTATGTACTAGTAAAACCAGCAAAATCTTATATGATGCTCTGGTATGACGGAGCTGATAGCAATGCGATTGCACAAGATATTAAATTAGAAAATAATATTTCTGCACCTGTGCAGGAAGGGCAAAAATTAGGTACTGTTACACTGAAATATTCTGGTCAGGAATTAACAACAATTGATTTAGTTGCAACAAGTTCTGTAGAATTATCTAAGAAAAAATATTATATTACTTTAGCAAAGCATTTCCCTGATACACCTTGGTTGACAAGAGCCATTTTTTTAAGTGTTCTAATCTGTGCAGTTTATATTGCCTTATGTTTCTATGCACAAGCTGTTCATAAGCAAAAAGCTCAAACACATGCACCAGTGCATTTGAAACCAAAAGCTTCTGCAATCAAAAAAGAAGCAACAAAAGAAAATAGTAAAAATAAAAAGAAAAAATAATTTTAAAACCGCTCCCAAAATGTAAAAAGCAGGGAGTGGTTATTTTTTATTAAAATTGGTTTTTGCCTAGTGCTAAAATTTTTGTTGACAAAATTTTTAATCTGTGATAAAATAATAATCAGATAGTTTTTTATAGTCAGGAAGTGAATAGATTAACATGCTTGCACATCAGAAAATTTTGAATTTAGAAGATTTTTTTAGAGATGGTAATAATCGTTCTCCAAAAGGCATTTATTTTTATAGAATTAACGGCTTGAATGCTGAAATTAATGATTTTATTAAAAAATATTATGATATGGCTAGAAAAAATGGCGTTGTAATTGAGGGTGGTATTTCTAATCCAACCAATCAAAATCTTGCTTATTATCAAGAAACTATGGGAACTTATTTTCAAATGCAAGAAAGTTTTATTCAAAATAATTTAAGAAAATGGCTGCCAAGAATGAATCCCACACAATGTAATGCGGTTGCTTCTTCAATTTATGTGACACTGGAAAATTTAAAAAAAGCAGGAAAATCAGAAAGTATTTTAAAAAATATCTATATGAAATTCATGTGTTGGTTATATTATAAATTTGAACGCATTACAAGCCAATTAGGAAATAAACAAGTTCCGAAAATTCTTTATGAAGGCAATATCAGCAATCATGAATTATTATTAATTTCTGTGTTGGCACATGCAGGCAGTGATGTTGTATTATTGCAATATCAAGGCGATAGCAATTATTTAAAATTAGATGCACAGTCTGAATTATCAGAAAAATTAATTTTGCCTAATATGACAGCATTTCCAGAGGGATTTTGTTTAAAACAAATCCGTCAGGATTTACAGCAAGAATTAACACAAAAAAGATTATATGGCGATTTACCCGACATTACAAATTGCACAAATGCTTGGATTTCTGGTGATATTTTTGAAGATATTCGCAAAGCTCCTGCTCAACGTGGACAAGATACAAGATTTTTTTATAATTGCTATTGTCGGGTATCTGGTGTAGAAGATAAACAAGCATATGCTAGTAAATTATATCATGTCTATTCTGATTTGAAAAATGCAGGCAGACGTATTGTTGTGTTGGATACCCCGCTTGCACAGCCAGATGCAAGCGAAGTTTCTATGATTCAAAGAAGAAATGCTATGAAACCAGAAGACTTGATTCAAGATTTGGCATGTAATTTAAAATATAAATCCAATTTACAGCTCCAAAGAATATTAATTAAAAATTTTGTAGATATTATGCTGGAAGAATCTAAAAAAACAGGCATGAATTTAAATAAACTCATGAATTATGGCATTTGCCTGTTATGCTGGCTGAGACGGCATGAATCTGTATTATTGCAAAATTGGAAACTTCCAGAGATTAGTTGTTTGATTTATTTAGGAGGCTGTCAGAACGAAAAAGAAGCAATGTTTTTTAAATTCTTGGGAAGATTGCCAATTGATATTTTAATTTTAACACCAGATTTAAATCAAACATGTAGTTTACAAGATGATTTGCTTTATGAACAGCATTTGCCTGATAGTCTTGTGTTAAAAAATTTTCCAAGAGAACTTTCTGAAATTCGTGTCGGCACAATGGCTTATCATGCAGAACGTGAATTAGATACACTTTTATATCAGGATTCTGGTATTTATCGCAATCAGCAATATCAAAAAGCGGATATTCTCACACTTAGAACAACTTATGAAGAAATTGCTTTATACTGGCGGGAAGATGTGAGTTTTCGTCCTAATTTTGAAATTATCAATCAAACTGTTCAAATTCCTGTGCTTTGGGCGAAAATTTGTGGTGTCAAAGATGGTGATGTGCATGCCTATTGGGATTCTGTAAAAGCACTTATGGCAGAATCACCTTATGTTATTTACAGACCGCCGTTTCGTCAGCCAAATGCAAATATGCCTATGAAACCACGGATTGTTGATTTTTTAATTCGTGGAAAACTCGAAAGAGATAAAATTAAAGCTGACAGATATTATGCTTATGGATTTTTAAGACCTGAAATACAGGAACATATGCTGGATAAATTACAGCTCCTGCTTGACCAGAAAATCATTAAAGGTACTTATGAAAATGGCACGGAATATGATATTCTTGCAACGATTTTACATTTGGATATTAGTATCGTTCGTGAAATTCAGAAATTTGATTTTACCAAAAAAAATCCAAAATTAATTTATATTCTTGCCAATGAAAAAATGATGTCTCTGGAAGATAGTATTATTATGGCATTTTTACATTTGATTGGCTTTGATATTTTATTTCTTGTGCCAACAGGCTATCAAAGTGTTGAAAAATATTTTCAAAAACTTGAAATGGAAGAACATCAAATCGGACAATATTTATATGACTTACGTCCGCCAGATTTAAGAAGATATGCGGGCAAACAAGTGAAATCTAACCCATTCGGGAATTTTTTTAGAAAAAAGAGGTAATTTTTATGGCGATTAATTTAAGACACCCCAAGCGTGACGATGATACAACAAATCCAGTGATTACTGCACAACCAGTGGCAACACAGATTACAGATATTCAGCCTGTGCAACAATATGATATTGTGCAAGACCAACAACAAGTGATTCAGGCTATGGATATGCAGGAAATTGACCAACTCACAAGTCAAATTTCTATTGATGACATGGATTCTATTGTTTCATTCGGTTCAGAATCTGCTGAAGCAGTTTCAAAAGCGTCTGATGCAGTGTTAAGCAATATGAGTTTCAATCAAATTAATGAATCCAGTGAAATGCTGAAAGCACTTTCCAGAATCATGGACCAATTTGATATTGATGAATTAAAAGAACCAAAAGGCTTACAGAAATTATTTAACAAAGCACAGGCACAAATTGAAAAAGTTTTGAAAAAATATAATTCTATGGGTAGCGAAATTGATAAAATTTATGTGGAGCTGAGAAAATTCCAAGAGGAAATTAAGCAATCCAATCGTAAATTAAGCACATTATTTGAATCCAATGTAGAATTTTATCATGAATTAGAAAAATATATTTATGCTGGTGACCAAGGTTGCAAAGAAATTCAAGCAGCAATTGACGAAACACAAGCCGAAATAGATGCTACAGGCAATCAAGAATTGCGTTTCCAATTGCAATCTTATCAAAATGCACTTGCTTTGTTAGAACAACGTGTACAGGATTTAAGAACAGCTGAAATTGTTGCTATGGAAAGTATTCCTATGCTGAAAACGATGGAATTCAGTAATTATAATTTATATCGCAAAATGGAATCAGCTATTATTATTACACTGCCTGTATTTAAGCAGGCTTTGGCACAGGCAATTTTATTAAAACGTCAGAAAATTCAGGCACAAGCTATGTCTGAATTAGATGCCAAAACCAATGAATTATTAATGCGTAATGCACAAAGTACAGTTGACCAAGCAAAGATGACTGCAAGAATGGCGTCTGGCAGTTCGATTCAGATTGAAACGCTGGAAAATGCCTGGAAAACCATTACAACTGGTATTGACGAAGTCCAACAGATTGAAGCGGATGCCCATAAAAAACGTGAAGATGATAAGCTCAGATTGCAAGCTATTAAAAATGACTTTAATAAAAAATATCACGTGCCAAATAAAAAATAATAAAAAACAAGTGTGATGTTTTATGAAATTAAGAAAATTAATGGATAAATTATTAAAGCGTCAGAAAACACAAGAACAGGCTTTATTAGAATTAGAAAAGAAAACAAGTGAATTATTAATGCGTAATGCAAAGAATACAGCTAATCAGGCAAAAATAACGGAAAAACTAGCTTCTGGCAGGTCAATTAAGATTGAAACGCTTGAAAATGTTAGGCAAACTATTATAACTGGTATTGATGAACTACAACAGATTGAAACGGATTCTAATAAAAAGGGAAAAGATGATAAACTTAGATTGCAGGCAATTAAAAATGATTTTAATAAAAAATATCCTGTTCCCAAAAAAAGAAAAAGAAAAAAATAAAAATAATCAGAAATAAGAGTGATGTTTTATGCAAATTGAAAAACTAATTCAGGAAAAAATTTCTGAAATTGAATCAAAAGAACATGTGAAAATTTTAAATGCCGTTGAATCTGGCAGTCGTGCTTGGGGATTTGCTTCCCCAAACAGCGACTATGATGTAAGATTTATTTATGTCAGAACAAAACAGGATTATTTGAAATTAAATCCTGTTTCTGATGTGATAAACTGGCAATTAGATGAAATATTTGATATTAATGGCTGGGATTTGAAAAAAGCTTTATGCTTATTAAAAAATTCTAATCCGACTGTGTTTGAATGGAATTTATCTCCGATTGTTTACAAAACAACTGATTTTTGGCAGAATCACCAAGAAATTATAAATAATTATTTTTCT
Source organism: uncultured Ruminococcus sp. (assembly GCA_947177375.1). Lineage (GTDB taxonomy): Bacteria > Bacillota > Clostridia > Oscillospirales > Ruminococcaceae > UBA3855. Next base: position 257 of record CAMWUF010000070.1, on the reverse strand, counting down.
TGTAAGGCTGGTGTTTATCATTATTTAAACACTGCGAGAACAAGTTATCAGAAATTTTTAACAAGTAATCAAGTGAAATTAAAAAAATATTTCTATGTATTAAGACCAATTTTAGCTTGTCGCTGGATTTTGCAATATAAAAAACCTGCTCCCATGCTGTTTACAGAACTTACAAAAAGCATGTTAGAACCAGAAATGCAGAATGTAATTCAAAATTTATTAAATCGAAAAATCAATAGCTCTGAATCCAGTACAGG
>CAMWUF010000069.1 GCA_947177375.1 uncultured Ruminococcus sp. | reverse complement strand
CATGAAAAATATACCTCCGTTTTTATTTTATATTTATGATTCAGACCATGTTCCGTCAAATACATGAGTTGCAGAACCAGTCATCATAACTGTACCATTTGCGTGATAAACAATTTGCAAATCTCCACCGAGTAATTGCACTGTAATTGGCTCATCATACTTGCAATAACCATTCAGAACAGATGCAACCGCAACCGCACAAGCACCAGTTCCACAAGCCATTGTTTCACCACTGCCACGCTCCCAGACACGCATTTTTACTGTATGAGAATTAATAATATTTACAAATTCTGTATTAACCTGTTCAGGAAATGCTTTATGATGTTCAAATGCAGAGCCAATTTTTTCTAAATCCAGTTTATTAATATCTTCGTCCAGAAATACAACACAATGCGGATTTCCCATAGAAACAGCAGTGATAATATATTGCTTCTGATTGACTGTCAAAGGCTTTGCAATAAAATTTTCACCTTCGGCAAACATAGGAATATCAGATGGTTTTAAAATGGCTTTGCCCATGTCTACTGTTGCACCAACAGCTTTATGATTTTCAATTTGAAGTGTAATATATTTGATTCCAGATTTTGTTTCTACAGATAATTCAGGACTAGTCACAATGCCATTGTCATAAACATATTTGCCAACACAGCGAATGCCATTGCCACACATCATACCTTCTGAACCGTCTGCATTAAACATTCTCATACGGCAATCTGCTTTATCTGATGGTAAAATTAAAATTAATCCATCAGAGCCAATGCCTTTTCTTCTGTCGCTCACAGCAATAGAAAGTTGTTCTGGATTGTCTATTTGTTCTTGAAAACAGTTTACATAGACATAATCGTTACCGATACCATGCATTTTTGAAAATTTCATAAAAATCACCTTTCTTACATGCAATTATATAGTTATGTATACTTACAGCATTTATCATAGCATATTTTACAGCAAAATGCAAGTGTTTCCAGTAAATTATTTTCAGTCTGAAAATTTTTCTTGCATTTTATAGAAAAACATGATATAATAAATCATATATTTTATTTTCCAAGAGGAGGGCTAATATTGAAAGAAATCACAAAACAATTATGTGAAGGTGTGCAACTGACAGCGATAGCAGAACCAAAATTTAAAACAAATAGTATTGCAATTGTCATGTTAATGCCAGCTGAACCAGAAAATTATGCAAAATGGAGTCTTGCACATAGTATTTTATTAAATTCTTGTGAAAAATATCCCAGTGTTACAGAAATGTCAAAAAAAATGCAGGAGCTGTACGGTTCTCATATTAATGGGTCAGTTTCTGTTTCAGGCGATGTATTTCAAATGAATTTTACTGTCAGTGCAATTGCAGATAGTTATGCATTGAATGGTGAAAAACTTTGTCAGGAAATGACTGCATTTTTACTGGAATGCTTATTACACCCGTTATTAAATTCAGATAGTAATGCTTTTACAGAACAAGCTTTTCAAACAGAATTACAAGAATTATTAGACATGATTGCCAGCGAAATTAATGACAAACGTGCGTATGCAAGTAAGCGATTAAAAGAAATTGCTTTTGCAGGTGAAATTGCTTCTCATACATGCTATGGTACAAGAGAAGAAGTATTAGCATTAACACCTGAAATTGTTTATCAGGCATATCTGGAATTTTTAGAAAAAGCACAGATTTTAATTTATTATGTTGGTTCAGAAAATGTATCAGAATTAGAAAATTTATTTCAAAATGCATTCCAGCCAAGAAAATTACAAAATTTATGTTTTTATTCGCCAAGTGCTTGCAAATCTGAACCAGTTATTGTCAGAGAATCTATGAAAGTGAATCAGTGCCAGTTACTGCTTGCTTTAAAATCAAATCAAAATATAAGTTTTGAATTATTTCGTATGACAAGCTTAATCCTTGGTGGTACACCGTTTTCACTATTATTTTCTAATGTCAGAGAAAAATTAAGTCTTTGTTATTATTGTTCCAGCAAAGATATTCGCAGTAAAAATAGCATTATCATTTCTTCGGGTGTTTCTGCAGAAAATCTTGAAAAAACACAGCAAGCAATTTTAGAACAGTTGGAATTACTGCAAAAAGGTGAATTTGATGATAATTTATTAACAAATGCAAAACGCTATATTATCAATGCATTGCGTTTGACTGGTGATACACCATCTTCTTGTGTTGCGGAGGTATTAGAACGCTTTATAAGAGAAGACCATGCAAGTGTTGAAGAACGAATTGCCTTATTTGAACAAATTACAAAGCAAGATATTATTGCAACTGCAAATACTTTGCAATTGGATAGCGTGTATATGTTAGAACAGGAGGAAAATGCATGATAGATTCAGAAATGATTACAGCTCCCTATGGCGAGCAAAGTTGTTTGCGTGTCAAACATCAAACAGGCTTGAATATTGATATTATGGAAATGCCCGATTATCATAGTGCTTATGCTTTATTTGGAACGAAATATGGCTCTGTCAATACCAGATTTAAATTAAAAGGCGAAAAAGATTTTGCAGAAGTTCCTGAGGGAATTGCACATTTTTTGGAGCATAAATTATTTGAAAATGAAGACTGTGACGCATTTGAGCGTTATGCCAAAACAGGTGCAATTGCGAATGCTTACACGTCATTTGACAGAACAGCTTATTTATTCATGTGTTCTGAAAATTTCAAGCCATCTTTGGAAATTTTACTTGACTTTGTGCAGCACCCGTATTTTACACAGGAAACTGTTGCAAAAGAACAAGGTATTATTGCACAGGAAATTCTCATGAATCAAGATGAGCCGAACTGGAAATTGTTTTTTAATTCTCTGAAAGGCATGTATTATCATCACCCTGTTAGAATTGATATTGCTGGTACAGTGGAAAGTATTGCAAAAATTGATGCAGATTTGCTTTATCGGTGCTATCGGACGTTTTATAATTTGCATAATATGACACTTGCAATTGCAGGAAATGTCAAAGCAGAAGAAGTGCTTGAAATTTGTGATAAATTATTAATTCCCTGTGAAAATCAAGGATTGGAAGAAGTGTTCCCAGAAGAACCTGAAACTATTAAATGTTCTGAAATGGAAGCGATTGCTCCTGTTGGTATGCCGTTGTTTAGTCTGGATTTTAAATTAAAGCCTAAAAAAACAGGTTCAGAATTATTAAAAGCAGAAATGCTCGCAGAATTAGCAATGCAAACATTATTTTGCTCCAGTTCAAAATGGTATCAGGAAATGCTGGAACAGAAATTAATTAATTTTGAATTTGGCGTGGATATGCCATTTGCTGGAAGCGGACATTTTTCAGTTGGGTTGGGCGGTGAATCCAGAAAGCCTCGTGAAGTCCGTGAGAAAATTTTTGCTGTTCTGGAAGATGCAAAAAGAAATGGTTTTGATAAACAAGCTTTTGATAGATTGAAAAAAGCACGTTATGGCGGTATGATACGGTCTATGAATAGCGTAGAAAGTAATGCATCTATGTTATTTGATAGCTATATGTCAGGTGTGAAGCCGTTTGAATCTGTTTCTATCTTAGCAGAATTGCATTATGAAGATGCTTTGCAATTCTTGCGTGATGAAATCAGTCTGGACAATGCAGTATTGTCCATTGTCCATGCTTAAGGCAGATTGCCCTAGCGTGAGTGAGCTAGGATATGAAAATTTAGATTATCATGAAATTGTATTTCCAAGATTGGGATTTGATTTTCATATTGATTCGACAGCATTTACTGTTTTTGGAATAAATATTCAATGGTATGGAATTATTATTTCATTCGGTATTGTATTAGCATTGCTGTTTGGTATGAGGCATTTTAAAAAAGTCGGTCTTGATGGTGCAAGTTGCTTAGATGTTGTCACAGTGGGTTGTATTGGCGGAATTGTCGGTGCAAGAATTTATTATGTGCTGTTTAACTGGTCAGAATATGCTGGAGATATCAAATCTATTTTAAACGTTCGGCAAGGTGGACTTGCAATTTATGGTGGTGTGATAGGAGCATTATTATCTGGTATGGTTGCTTGTAAAATTTGCAGAGTTAAAATTCTGCCCATGCTAGATGTCTGCGGAGCAGGTTTTTTATTAGGACAAGCAATTGGCAGATGGGGAAATTTTACAAATCAGGAAGCTTTTGGCTGTAACACAGATTGCATATTTGGTATGTCAGGTGGTAGAATTCAAACTTGGATTACGCAAAATTATAATCGTGAGATATTAGACCCAGATTATATGGTTCACCCTTGTTTTTTCTATGAATCAGTCTGGTGTCTGATAGGATTTGTTGTATTAGCATATATTTTAAATAAATTTAGAAAATTTGACGGACAAATTGCTTTGCTTTATCTTGGCTGGTATGGTTTGGGAAGATTTTTTATTGAAGGTCTTCGTACAGATAGTTTGACAATCGGGGAAGCAGGAAATTTGCGTGTTTCTCAAGTATTGGCTTTTGTCTGCGTCATTTTTTCAGTGATTATGTTATTCATATGCTTTTCTAAAATAAATCGTATGGGAGCTGATTATAAATTATATTGTGATACAGAGGAATCTAAAATGCTTCTAGAGCAAGCGAAAAATAAAAATTAAATAAAAAGGAGTTTTTTATTATGGCAAATTTAATTGACGGCAAACAAGTTTCTGCGACTGTGAAAGAACAAGTAAAACAGGAGACTGAAATTTTATTTCAGAAATATGACAAACGTCCAGCTCTTGCAGTTGTAATTGTCGGAAATAATCCTGCGTCCCGTGTGTATGTGAATAATAAGAAAAAAGCTTGTGAAATGGTTGGTTTTCAGTCATTTGAATATGCTTTGCCTGAAGATACTACACAGGAAGAATTATTAGAATTAGTGCAGACACTAAATGCTGACGAGAATATCAATGGCATTTTAGTGCAGTTGCCTGTGCCAAAGCAAATTAATGAGAATGCAATTATTAATGCAATTTCTGCTGAAAAAGATGTTGACGCTTTTCACCCTGAAAATGTTGGTAGAATTATGATTGGAGATTATGCATTTTTGCCGTGTACACCTGCGGGAGTTATGGAGCTGATTCATGCAACTGGTGTAGAAATTTCAGGCAAGAAATGCGTTGTCATTGGCAGAAGTAATATTGTTGGAAAACCTATGGCTATGCTGTTACTTCATGAAAGCGGGACGGTTACTATCTGTCATAGTCGTACACAAGATTTGGCATCAGTCACAAGAGAGGCGGATATTTTAGTAGTAGCGATTGGCAAAGCAAATTTTGTGACAGCAGACATGGTAAAAGAGGGAGCTGTTGTCATTGATGTTGGTATGAATCGTCTTGAAAATGGCAAGCTCTGCGGTGATGTAAATTTTGCGGAAGTAGAACCAAAAGCTTCTTGGATTACACCTGTTCCTGGGGGTGTTGGTCCTATGACAATTGCTATGTTAATGAAAAATACATTGACAGCATTTAAAAAGCAAAATAATATATTTTAAAAAAATAATTTAAGAAAAGGAGAAATTTTATTATGAATTATGAAATTCAGGGAAACCCTTATCCAGTTGCTGTTATTAAGCTTGAAAATGGCGAAAGTGTTGTTTGTCAAAGAGGTGCTATGACTTGGATGACACCTAATATGGTAATGCAGACAACAGGCGGTGGAAGTATTGGCAGAATGTTCAGTCGTGCTATCAGCGGTGAATCTATGTTTCAAAATATTTATACCGCACAAGGTGGCGAAGGCTTGATTGCATTTGGTTCTTCTGTACCAGGTGAAATTATGCCAATTGAGATTACACCAAATCAGACAATTATTGCACAGAAATCCGCATTTCTGGCATCTAGTCAAAGTGTAAATTATGAGTTGTTTTTCCAGAAAAAAATTTCAACTGGATTTTTTGGCGGTGAAGGTTTTATTATGCAGAGATTTTTTGGTTCAGGTATGTTGTTTCTGGAAATTGATGGTAGTGTCATTAGTTATACACTTGAACCAAATCAATCTTTGTTAATTGATACAGGGTATCTTGCAGCAATGGATAGTACATGTTCCATTGAAGTGGAAGCTGTCAAAGGTGTCGGCAATGCTTTACTTGGCGGCGAAGGATTTTTTAATACCAAAGTAACTGGGCCAGGAAGAGTTTGGTTGCAGACAATGCCTATTGCACAAATGGCATCTTCTATTGGAAGATATATTCCATCCAAAGGATAATGTAAAAAACACTGTGTCATTATAATGCTTTTGCTTATTTCTAAATGAAATTTATATGGCTGAATCAAAAAAATGATTTTAATGGATTATGGATAATAATAT
>CAMWUF010000068.1 GCA_947177375.1 uncultured Ruminococcus sp. | reverse complement strand
AATATGTTATGATATAAATAAGCAATAAAAAATCAGGTGCAAGTTAATTATTTTTAGCACCAAAATTCATAAAGGAGGATTTTTGCAATGCAACTTTTTTTGTATCGTGATACCAAAGATGGAACGATTCATGCATCAGCGAATCAAAAAGTGACTGGTTGCAGAACAAAATTGAAAAATGCAACTCAGTTATCACCAGCTGGTACAGAAGATTTTTCAGATTTAATGGCTTTTCTTGACAAAGTAAATTGTCAGAATTGTCAAAATTATTTCACGCCTAGAATTTTAAAAGGCGACCGCAAGGCGATGAAACAAAAATTAAAAGCTGAGAAAAAGGGAATTATTAGTCATGAGAGTACCCCAGATACTAGCACTACAGGACAAGAGCGTCCAAGAATACAGCCAGTTCAGCCAGTATCTCCACCACCATCACCAGCTCCTGTACAGCCTGTTGCACCAGTTGCTCCACCCGAGCCAGAACCTGCTCCCGCAGCACCAGATGTACCAGATTTAGATGATTCTTTTCTGCCACAATATGAAGAATGGGTGCCACCATCTAAAAAACAAAAAGCACCTGCCAGTGCAAATCCAATGGGAATGGACGACGAACTTTCAAAATTTATGCTTGGCAAACAGGAAGACCCAACTGCAGCAGCATTTGCATCTGATAACAGTAAAAATCCAAATGTACTTGCTGAACAACAAGAAGCAGATAAAACAGCATCCAATATAATGAATGATACGTTAGCACAATTTGCAATTCCAAATGCGAATGTGCCAGAACAAAATTTCACACCTGCACAAGATTCTAATGCGGTTAATGCAGATGATATGTTAGCACAATTTGCATTAAATCCGACAGATACACAAAACTCTGTGGAAAATCCTGCACCTGCACAAGATTCTAATGCAATTGATGTAGATGATATGCTTGCACAGTTTGCATTAAATCAGACAAATACGCCAAATTCTGTAGAAAATTTTGCACCTGCACAAGATTCTAACGCAATTGATGTAGATAATATGCTTGCACAGTTTGCAATTTCAAAACCAGAAGAATCTGTACCAGAATCAACACAAGAAACAGCATCTAAATCAGTTGCCAGCATGGAAGAAATTTTAGCCGAATTTGGTCAAAAACGCTCTGAAAAAGAAGAAAAAACGCTTGAAGAATTGCTTGCGAAATTCAATGAAGAAAGACAACAGGAAGAACAAAATCTACAACCTGTACCAGCAGAATCAGAAACGCCAGTTATCGCAGATTTAGGCAATTTGGAAGTTCCACAGTTGAATGCTTCATCTTTAGCAGGTTTGGGTAATTTGGAAGTTCCACAGTTAAATGCTTCACCTTTAACAGATTTGGGTAATTTGGAAGTTCCACAGTTAAATGCTTCATCTTTAGCAGATTTGGGTAATTTGGAAGTTCCGCAGTTAAATGCTTCATCTGATACACAAACAGTTGAAAAACCTGCTGTGCAACCTGTTACACAGAAAAAGCCTGTAGTAGATGAACTGGATAGTTTTGAAATGGCTCCAAAAGAAGAAAATAAAGAAGATGATGAATTTGAGTACATGTCCAGAGTTGTCAATACACGTTTGGAAGATTATGATGATGATGACGACGATGATGACGATGATGATTATGATGATGATTATTTTGATGATGATGACGATGAAGAAGAATATCATGGTTCAAGTTATGCCCCCTCTGATGATGATGACGACGAGGACACAGAAGATTATGTACCGCAAGAAACAGTGAAAACATCTAAAAAAGAAAATCAATTGACTGTAGAAGATATTCGGGCTGCGACTGCTGCAATGAATGCCGCTGCTGGAAATCTTCAGGCTGCAACTGCTGCAATGAATGCTGCCGCTGCTGCAAAAACTCCTGTACCAGAATTTGGTTTGCCAAATTTTGAAAATTTAGGCATCTCAAATGTTCCTGAACTTGACATTCCAAATGTTCCTGCACTGGATATTCCAAATGTCCCTGAACTTGACATTCCAAATGTTCCTGCACTGGGTATTCCAAATGTTCCTGCACTGGATATTCCAAGTGTTCCTACACTGGATATTCCTAATGTGCCAAGTGTGCCGAATGTGCCAAATATTCCATCTAATCCATTTGAAGCAGATGCAAATGCAGATATTCCAGAAGTGCCTACACTCGCCGAAGTACCAACAATTGCTGATGATGACATGAATGCATTCTCTGCACCACCAATAAATTCTATGGGATATCAGCCTATGTATCAACAACAACCAGTTTATCCACAGCAACCAATTTATAATCAACCTGTTTATCCACAACCACCACAATATGCACCACCACAACAGCCAGTTTATCCACAGCCTGCACCTGCTCCCGCAGTCCATACAGCTGCACCTTATGGAACACCTGCACCACAACAACCAGTTTCACAAGGTGTCCGTGTTTCTACGATTGGACAAAATACTGACATGCCAGATTCTGTTCGTAATGCAATTGCAAAAACAGCCACACAAAATGGTACAAATATTTTTGACCAGCAGGGCAAAAAAGTAGAAATCGTAACAGATATTACTTCTGCTTTAAGCCAAATGGGTGCAGATACCAGCTCATTTAATAAGCCTAAAAAAGAAGAAAAAGAACCTGTGATTCAAGGCTACAAAGAATGGAGACCCAGAGAAAGAGACGGTAAAAAACTTGAAAATTTCAAAAAAGGTCTTCATAAAAAAAATCTGTAATATAAAAAATAAAATCTAACATCATGTATGGCAATTATTTGTGGAAAATTAAATTTTTAATCTCACTGCAAATAATTGCCTGCATTCAGAAAGGACAGAATGACTATGTCAGCTATGAAACGTGAGGCAGTACATGCCGCTATCCGTAATCAGCTCATGAATGACCCCAAAAATGGTACGTTATTATTATTAAATATTATGAAATTATTTGCTGACAAAAAAGATGATGCTGAATTTATTAAAGAACTTGCAGATATTGCAAGTGATTTAGAAATTGCTAGTATGACAACTGATGCAACACCTGTTGCAATGGAATCACCTCGTCAACAGGTTTATCCACAGCCAGCTTTGTTTCATCAGCCTGTTATGCAAAATCCTGTTGTCACAGGACATTCTGGTATGCCAGCAAATCAGAATTTTCAGGAAAATTTACCAACACCCCCACAAACCGTTGCAGGAGATGTGCTGTCTGCACTGAATGGACTTGGACAAGACACAACTTCTTATCAGACACCCAAAAATGAACCTGTGATTCAGGGATACAGGGAATGGTCTCCCAGAACAAAGAAAAAATAAAAAACAGAAAGGTTTAATCAACTATGACTGAACTAGAAAAAAATGAAATTATAGAATCTGTCAAAAAGCAATTAACAGGTGATTTAACAAAAGACATGTTGTTCTTAAAAGAACAAGTTACTTTTTATGCATCACAGAAAAATGCAGAAATTGCCAATGCTTTAACAGAACTTGCGATGAGTAAAATGCCAAAAGAACAATCAGAATATTTAAATAAATTGCTTTATATTGGTGAACGCCGTTTAGATGCCGTTTATGGTGAAGCAAACAGACTCAGATTGCAGAATCAAACAGCAAAATCACTCACTCTGACAAAGGAATTATATCAGCATATTATAGAAAATTTTAAAGAAACAGAAACGGCAAGATTTTTCAGTTTTCATAATTTACTGGAATCTAATTTATATTATCAGCTCTATCATCCAACAAAAAATTTATTACAAGCTCCTTTTGATTTTATGCTATATTTGGGCTTGCACGCTTATAATCTGGTAGAAGTTCGCCGTCTGGAAGAAGCAATTCCAGTATTAAATGAAGCCATTCGATTTAATCCTGTATGTGCTGACCCAAGATTTGAGTTGGCAGAAGTATATAAATTAATGCATGAAAAGCAAAAACTTTTAGTTACTATTAAAGAAACACTTCCTGTCTGCATGTCAGCCTATGCCTTATCAAGATGCTATGCTAATATGGGCTATTACTGTACAGAATTAAAAGATTATGAAAGTGCAATTGCATTTTATTTTGAAAGCATGATATTCCACAATCACCCTGCAATTCGTGGCGAATTACAGAATGTTTCCCAACTTATGGGCAAAAAAATTGCACCGCCAACCCGTGAAGAAGTATTATCTGCTTTTGCAAAATATGAAATTCCAAATGGTCCTTGTGAAGAAATTATGCATACTGTGACTTCTATGTCAAATCAAGCCGTAGAAAAGAAAAATTGGCAAGAAGCTGTATTTTATTTGCATGTGATTTGTGAGCTGACCAACGATCCAGCAGCAAAAGAATTATTAAAAAATTGCGAAAAGCATTTGCAAGAATCACAAGAAAATAAATAAAATAAAACAGCCAGATTTTTAATCAAATCTGGCTGTTTGTTCTTGTAAAATATTTCGCAATGCGGTTGCAGAGCTAGTATGGGAACGAATAACTCTAGTATCTTTACTAGTAGCATTTAATGCAATTTTCAGCATTTTATGTGACACTGTCCCTGTAAATAATACTAGTAAATCAGGTGAACCAATTTTATGTTTCAATCCGTCATGCATTTGTGTAAATACTTTTGCACGGCATTGATAAGCTTTGCAAATATCTTTATATTGCCTTGTCATGCTGTCATTTCCACCAACAATTACAACACTCATAATAATAACCTGCCTTTTTTATAAAATATTTTTATTAGTTAGCAATTGCTTACTTGAATCTATATTTATTTTATCACATAATTTTTACTTTGTCAAGAGAAATATCAAAAAATATGAAAAAAAATAATGCCCCTGTAAAAACAGGAGCAATATTTTTCAAAAAAATTTAATTATTTCTTTACATTAAAAGCTTTCATGCCTGGATATACAGCAGCAGCACCTAATTCTTCTTCAATTCTCAGGAGCTGATTGTATTTTGCAACACGTTCAGAACGGCTTGGAGCGCCAGTCTTAATTTGGCAAGTATTCAAAGCAACTGCTAAGTCAGCAATTGTTGTGTCAGCTGTTTCACCAGAACGATGAGAAGAAATTGCTGTGTAACCTGCTTTGTGAGCCATTTTAATAGCTTCCAAAGTTTCAGAAACAGAACCAATCTGATTCAATTTAATCAAAATAGAGTTACCTGCTCCCTGTGCAATACCCTTAGACAATCTAGCAGTATTTGTTACAAACAAATCATCGCCGACAAGCTGAACTTTGTGACCGATTTTTTCAGTCATCTTCTGCCAGCCTTCCCAGTCTTCTTCGTCCAGACCATCTTCGATAGAAATAATTGGATATTTATCAATCAGAGATTCCCAATGTGCAATTAATTCATCAGAAGTAAATTCTTTACCAGATTTTGGTTGTTTGTAGAAACCTTTGCCTTTTTCACTCTTCCATTCAGAAGAAGCAGCATCCATAGCAATCATGAAATCATCACCTGGCTTATAACCTGCTGCTTCTACAGCTGCCAGGATAGTTTCAATTGTTTCTTCGTCAGAAGACAAATTAGGAGCAAAACCGCCTTCATCACCTACAGAAGTAGCAAGACCTTTGTCTTTGAGAATTTTAGCCAATGCATGGAATACTTCTGCACACCATCTCAAAGCTTCTTTGAAAGATGGAGCACCAACAGGCATAATCATGAATTCCTGTGTATCAACAGTATTTGTTGCATGTGCACCACCGTTCAGGATATTCATCATTGGTACAGGCAAGTTTGTTCCCTGAATGCCACCAAGGAAACGATACAATGGAATATTCAAAGCAGTAGCAGCTGCTCTAGCCGTTGCAATAGAAACAGCCAGAATTGCATTTGCACCGAGTTTAGATTTTGCTGCACCTGTGCCGTCTGCTGCAATCATTGCTGCATCAACTGCATAAATATCAGATGCATCTAAACCAACAATAGCGTCTTTAATTGCTGTATTAATATTTTCAACAGCTTTCTGAACGCCTTTGCCCAAGTATCTGGACTTGTCGCCGTCACGCAATTCAAGTGCTTCAAATTCACCAGTAGATGCACCAGATGGTGCTGTACCTCTTGCAATGGTACCGTCTGCCAGTGTAATTTCAGCCTCAACAGTTGGATTTCCTCTGGAATCCAGAATTTCTCTGCCATACACATTTACAATTTTTAAGCTCATGGGTATTCAAATCCTTTCTTCACGGGTTAATTTTTTCTTTCCCGTATTTTTTCATTTATTATTATAGCACAGTAAGAAATTTTTGTCAATACGATTTATTAAAATTTTACAAATTCGTTAATAACAAGTCATG